>NZ_AXVB01000012.1:0-141221 GCF_000482345.1 Bacillus sp. UNC437CL72CviS29
AGTTCAAAGGTGGTAAGATTATTTTCCGTGTTAGGAAGCTCGCAGCCTATGGCCTCCCTCTCTGCAAACCGTAAAAATAATCTCGTGTCCTTATCGTTACTTTTCGTTCATGTCTATTTGTTAAATTATTATAATTACGACAATTCAAAAAAGCAAGCTCATTTTTGAAAAAACATTCATTTTACTATTTATACATTCTTTACTATATAACATAATTATAGCTTTACTTTATATCTTAAAATAATAATTCCGGCAATGAATGAACCTATTAAAAGATTCCCCATAAAAAAGTGTATATTACATGATAATAACCTATAGAAATATATTCTGGCGCTCAAGCCATACTGAATATCCTTGAAAAAAATGCCTTTACATTAATTATATTTACATACTTTATCCAACGATATACTATGCGATTTTTCAATACAACCTTTTTGTATAACTTTCTTCTAATGAGCGTGCAACTTCTTCTTCATTTGCGTTCACTTTAGCATGATCAACCAGCATTTTTGCCGCTGATGGTAATACTTCTTTTTCTAACCAAGAATCTGGATTCCATAATTCAGAACGTATAAATGCCTTAGCACAATGAATGAAACACTCTTCTATTTCTACAACAATTCCAAGGAGTGGATTGCGTCCATTTACCTGCATCTTTTCTAAAATCTCTTCATCGTTTGTAATAGCTGCACGCCCATTTATTCGTAATGACTCTCCAAGCCCTGGAATGAAAAAAATAAGACCCACCTTTGGATTAGATAAAATATTAAGAATAGAATCCACTCGCCGATTCCCCGGTCTTTCTGGAATTACAATTTGATGTTCATTTAAAACATATACAAATCCAGGTGCATCTCCTCTTGGCGAAGCATCACAATGTCCAAACTTATCTGAAGTGGATATTACAAGAAATGGAGATTTAGATAGAAAATCACAACAATGATGATCAAGTGATGGAATCACTTTCTTTACCGCACGCTCACTTGGATACCCTAAAATATGACGTAATTCTTCTTCCGTTGAAATGAAAGAATTTATTTTTGTTTCCCCCAATCCCATTCAATATACACTCCTTATTTTTCTTTTTTTTCCAAAATTACATATAATTATTGTATACTAAACTATACAGAAAGGGGAATATAAATGACAGAATGGTTAACGATATTTGATCCAGCAGGAAACAACATTGGAAAAAAACTACGTGATGACGTACATCGTGACGGTGATTGGCACGAAACATTCCATTGCTGGTTTGTGGAAAGAGAAAACGAAGACATTTCTTTATACTTCCAATTACGAGCTAAAAATAAGAAAGATTTCCCAGGAAAATGGGATATTACATCTGCTGGACATATTATGCATAATGAAGATGTACGAATAGGTGGTCTTCGTGAAATAGAAGAGGAATTAGGCTTATCCTTTCAAGCTACTGACTTAGAATACAAAGGCATTTTTAAAATCAATCATGAAATTCCGCACTTCATTGACCGTGAAATGTGTCATATGTATTTTCACGCTGTTACAAAATCACTTCCGTTCGCACCAGGTGATGAAGTAGAAGATGTAATGAAAATAACTGCGACTTCTTTTTTACAGCTTTTAAAAAGAGAAGTCACATCTGCAACAGGAATTTCCATTTCAAACAAAAATGCTGAACCTATTACAATAACATTTGCAGATATCTATCCATATGAACTTGAATATTATGAATTTGTCATAGAAAAAAGTCGAGACATATTAAATAACAATAATTTATGAATTCTGATTGACTCCTAGCTTATATAGCATGGGAGTCAGTATTTTTTAATAACAAGATATACGGAATATTCCCATTATTTCTCCAGCGCTTTTAATCTATTCTCCACCCGTATAAATAAGCAAATGATTAATACGATCATAAGACCTAAAATAGCAATCATTGTATGCGGATACCTAAATAGCATCCCTATTAAACTTCCTATTAATATCATTAAAAGTCCATTTTGTTTCATCACTTCCGCACTATATTGATTTCCAACATCCCATAAATCTTTATTTTTCATTGATCGCTTTGTTCGATATCCGTATACTGCGTTTATATCTGTTGGTGGATTTTTTTGCAATATGAGTGCAGCTAGTATAAATATAATACCGATTAATATGCTCATTCCTATATTTATAAGTACATATATCATCTTATCACCTCACATCTCCCTAAACTTTTCCAGTTTACCCCTTTATAATACAACAAAAAGTAATTACAAATCTATATTTTCCATAACAAAAAATACACCACTCTTGCTTAAATGATGTATAAGCTGAATACAGTATTTTATATTCATAGCTCAAACTTATTGTTTTATATTTACTTTCTCTGTTTCGACGTTTGAAACATGCTAGGAAGCGTCACAAATCGTGATCCTTTCGCTTTCAGTTCAGGAATAATTCGATCTAATGAATCTACGGATCCCTGCAAGTTCGCTCCTGGCGTCGAATGTTGTAATACAACACTTCCTGGAAACGCATTACCTAATACAGTATTTGTAATCTTTTCTGCACTTACACCTTTCCAGTCAACTGTATCTACACTCCACTGCACAATCATAAAGTTTTGCTCTGTAGCCCATCCCAGCTGTTTTTCACGTATTTCACCATAAGGTGGCCGTATAAACTTTGGCACATATCCCACCAATTTCTTCAATATCTCTTCTGTTTTTACAATTTGATTTCGGTATTCTTCATCACTCACTTTAGCTAAATTGGGGTGATTGTACGTATGATTCCCGATAATATGTCCCTCATCCGCAATTCGTTTTACTACATTAGGATACCTTTCTGCATTTTCACCTAGAAGAAAAAAAGTACCTTTCACACCATAACTTTTTAACTTATCTAATATTTGCGGGGTAAATACAGGGTCTGGCCCATCATCAAATGTAAGAGCAACTTCAGCTTTATTATAGGGACCTGAAAATGCATAAGCATATTTTTCAACCCATGAAAACGGAGTCCAAGAACCCCTCTCTTCTTCAGCACCTTGAACCTCATTCTCCATACCGATATTTACCAATTCAAGATTCAAATGAGAAGGATTTTGATAATAAAGTACATTTGAATGCGGCACATAAGAATACACATTATAGAAAGGGCTATTACGTTCTGGAGTCCATTGAAAAGGAATAAGCATTTCTGATGGATAAAAATAATACATAATAAAAACCTCCCTTACATTTTATATGCCGTTCATTCAAATTTTGTTAGAAAGATACATATTTACAAACCAAAATAAGACCGCTCCATCATTGGAACGATCTCATTCCTTCCTATCTAAAAAACTTAATAAATAGTTTTACTATCTTGCGGTAAAGACTTCACATGCTTTAAATAACTTGTCACTCTATCATCATCACCCTGTGGATATTCGTAACCACAATAGCTAGCAATTCCGATTGCAATTTCCCTAAATAAATCTCCCATTACAAAGACGGAATTCCAAATCTTTTCATAGTCTGCATTTGAGAATGTATCCATATATTGTTTCCATATGTTATTCTCAAGATATTGTTCAAAAAACTTCCCAAACTTTCCTGCGCTTACTGTAAAATTTGTTTTCATCCCAATATGCCATTCTAGCATTTGTATCAGCATATTTCTCACGGGACCTTCAAGCATCCCTTTCACATAGGATAACTCTTCTCTCCACAATCCCTTTGCGACATTCGTGCTACACCACCAAAACTCATTACAGCAATCCGCAAATTCATTTTCACTTGGTCTTTTTATAAGATAATCTGAATCACTTGCTGGTGGAAACGGCTCAATACATCCATCTTTATCTAGAAGAAGTACACTTAGGCTATCTCTATCAAGAAGCTCATTTACTAATTCTACTGGAACTAAAGTCAAATCGATTCGGTTCCCGTCTATAAACTGCATCAAATACGGAAACCTGCCATCCTCTGCGGGTGGAACTAAAGTACCTTCTTCTGGCATTTGCACAATCATTCTTTCTCCAAATCTATCGATCCAGCTATGATCAGATGTGAATGACTGTATATCTTTCACAACATATATAATATCGTAATCTTGAAAGCAATCTTTCTTCACATTTGGATTCACACGAGATCCATTCATAATAACTACACGAATACGTCCATCTTCTCTCGCTGTATTTAATATGAAATCCATCATTTCTTTTTCGCTTCTCATCTTTTTATAACCTCCAAATTTTATTAATCCACTGTACTCTATTCAATTTGGAGGAGCACGAGAAGAATTCTCTGTCTTACATACACGTTATAACATATCAAACATTTTCTTCATTTTTTCTCCTCCTAATTCTTCATACCTTTTAATTCAGCTCTTTTAAAGGTTGCTGTTGATAATTATCATAAATGTTCTTCTTTACTTCACCTTGTTAAAGTTGTATAAATCTCCATCATCAAATCCTGTTGCAAGTGCAACATCCTTAGCAAATTCCCCTGGATTATTTAGTACATATGTATTCACAAACATAATAGTTGAAGCAATCGTTAAAAATGTTCCTAATACGAGGTTGTTCTCTAACACTCTATATAAATTTTCATAAAGCGTTATACTTGGAGATGTGTCCTCTGGAAAATAATCATTATTACTTGCCCAGCCTTCATCATCGCTGTGCCATTCATTTGAGCCGGAAATATATAATTGAATGCTATTTTCAGTCTCATACAGTCCGAAATTAAAGGCTACTATATCCTCTTGTGGCTTTTCTTTATCCAGCAATTCATTTAACCATTCCTCAAATTGATTATAACTAATTTCAAGTGCAGCTTTATAACTATCAAAATTAAAGACATTTTTAATACTTGCCACATTTGCTTCTATCATATCTTTCCCATTACTTAATGTAGGTGTATTCTTAATAAAATAATTTAATAAATAATCTATTTGTTCTAAATTACTCACAAACTCACCTCTTTGTCAGAGCTCCCCTTCTATTTTTCCGTTTCCTTTATTATACGCGCAATTACAAATTCATCATATCCCTTACTCCCTACTGTTTGAATCGCTGTAGCAGTGACACGCGGTTCACTAGCAATTAATTCATAGAAACGACGTATTCCCAGCACACGTGGGTCATCACTAGAAGCATCAATTACTTCTCCTTCGCGCACTACATTATCGCCAATAATTAAACTGCCTGACTTTGAGAGTTTAAGAGCCCACTCAAAATACACTGGATTGTTTTGTTTATCCGCATCAATGAAAATAAGATCAAATGGCTCATAACCTTCCGTAGCTATTTGCTGTAACGAGTCTATTGCCATTCCTATTCGCACATGAGCCACATCACTCAATTTAGCTCTTTCAATATTAGCACGAGCAATTGCAGCGTGCTTTTCACTTGCTTCAAGCGTAATGAGACGACCACCTGTTGGTAATGCCCTTGCAAGCCATATTGTACTATATCCACCCAAAGTACTAATTTCTAAAATATTACGAGCTCCTTGAATTTGTACAAGTAATTGCAAGAACTTTCCTTGAGTTGCTGAAACATCGTGCGCCGGCAACTCAGCTTCAGCATTCACTTGAAGTTGTTTGATTACAAGAAGGTTGCGGACTAAAATTAATATAAATGCCCATTACAAATGGGCATTCTTTTTTATTATTACAAGATAGTTCTAAACTAATCAGACAATGTTTCATACTTCATTTTACCGTTAATTACAAGATAGTCATGTACTACTTGTTCATACTGTGAATTTAAAATAGAGTCACGATGTTAAAAAAAAGACGCGAAGTTTTGAAAAAAGTTGCGACGTTTCTAAAAAAGATGTGATGCTTTATCCCATTGGTTTGGACGATCAATAACAATGAACTATTTTTATCTAAGGCTATGTTAAATAATGGTGCTGATTTTTATAGTGAAGAAGTACGTGACCTCAATTATTAGGTTACGTACTTTAATCATATACTCTCTTTTGTTGTTTTGATAAACTGCATTAAAATTGCAGTACCTGTGAAATTCAGTACAATGCTTGTTCCAAGTGAAACTGCCCATAATACAGTTGGTAACGATACTGTAAATGATAACAGTAAGAATATAATACCTACTGAAACAAAAGTAAGACCCAAAGACATTTTGTTCAATCTAAACACCTCCATTGTAATTATAGTTTAACAGTATTTACCTTATAATCGCAATTAATATTTGAATATACGTTTTTTACAATGCAAAGGGCTTATCACACGAAAATGCGAGATGTTCGTAAACTCTTGCTTTTTATTTAGTGATAATAGAGTTGTTTTATTTACAATAAAGTCTATTATCACTAAATAATATTGTTTGAAAAAATGGAATAATAATCAGAACCCACGTCATATTTTAATGATTCTCGGTATAATGAAAATAAGAATATTTCGACATTAGTATAGATATGGATATGAAATAAAGTCACGATGTTTATAAGAAAGATGCGAAGTTTTGAAGAAAGGTGCGACGTTTATAAAAAGGATGCGATGCTATATCTTTTCAATTAAAGAATTCTAAATGTGTTTTGATTAAACTTTCTTATAAAAATAAGTTACTAAATATTCCAAAAAGACTTTATTTTGAATGGGATTTTTTCAAAATAAAGTCTTTGTAATTTGGATTAAACTTTATTTCAAACCAACAACCATCAAATATTTGATATGCTTCATGTCACAACAGGTTATTGATAAATCCCTATAATTTAAATTTAAAAAGACTCAATAAAATGTTAAAGTATGTAATTTTTTGTTTTATAATGGAACTGTAGTTCATTACAAATATTTTAGATATTAAAATATTTGTAATCTAAATCAAGCAGGAGGTTGGAAATATGGGGGAAAAATATGTAATTAGGATTCTAGCTTTACTCTCTGTAGTGTCTCTTTTCTTTAACTTAATGTTACCGAAGGCTAACGCAGAGGTTATAGCAAACGAAAAGATTCCATCAATCAAAACAACTGCTACTAACAAAACTGATGGTGGAAAAGAGATTCATTCAAAAGCGGATATCACTATCCAAGACAAGGTAGAATATACTAACTTAGTTGTTGGTAAAGAGTACACTTTAAAAGCTAAACTAATGAGCAAAGCTACTAAAGAACCATTAATAATTGAGGGGAAAGAAGTAACAGCTGAGACTAAGTTTACTGCAAAAGAAAAGAGTGGGTTTGTAACATTAGACATTCCTTTCGTTGGTGCTGAATTACAAGGAATGAACGTTGTTGTGTTTGAAGAACTATATCAAAATGGTGTCTTAGTGGCAAATAACACTGACATTAACGATGTAGGACATACAGTTCGATTCGTGGAACCTTTAATTAAAACAACTGCTACTAACAAAGCCGATGGTGGAAAAGAGATTCATTCAAAAATGGATATCACCATCCAAGATAAAGTCGAATACACTGACCTAATCGTAGGCAAAGAATACGTAGTAAAAAGTAAACTAATGAGCAAAGCTACTAAAAAACCATTAATAATTGAGGGGAAAGAAGTAACAGCTGAGACTAAGTTTACTGCAAAAGAAAAGAATGGGTTTGTAACATTAGACATTCCTTTCGTTGGTGCTGAATTACAAGGAATGAACGTAGTTGTGTTTGAAGAACTATATCAAGATGGTGAATTAGTGGGAATTAACATGTCCCTTGACGATATGGATCATACAGTTCGATTCGTAGAACCTGTAATTAAAACAACTGCTACTAACAAAGCTGATGGCTCTAAAGAGATTCATTCAAAAGAGGATATCACTATCCAAGACAAAGTTGAATACACTGACTTAATCGTAGGTAAAGAATACGTGGTAAAAAGTAAACTAATGAACAAAGTTACTAAAGAACCATTATTAATTGCTGGTAAAGAAGTAAAAGCTGAGACTAAGTTTACTGCAAAAGAAAAGAATGGTTTTGTAACATTAGACTTTCCTTTCGTTGGTGCTGAATTACAAGGAACAGAAGTAGTAGTGTTTGAAGAACTATATCAAGATGGAATCTTAGTGGGAATTAACGTTGACATTGAAGATATGGGTCATACAGTTCGATTCGTAGAACCTGTAATTAAAACAACTGCTACTAACAAAGCTGATGGCTCTAAAGAGTTAGACGCTACAAAATCTGTAACTATCCAAGATAAAGTTGAATACACTGACTTAATCGTAGGTAAAGAATACGTGGTAAAAAGTAAACTAATGGATAAAGCAACACACAAACCGTTACTAGTTGATGGTAAAGAAGTAACAGCAGAATCTAAGTTTACTGCAAAAGAGAAAAATGGTTCTATCACACTTGACTTCACATTTAATGCTTCTGAACTACAAGGTAAAGAAGTAGTAGTGTTTGAAGAACTATATCAAGATGGAATCTTAGTGGGAATTAACGTTGACATTGAAGATATGGGTCATACAGTGAAGTTCAAAGAGAAAAAAACAGAAAAATCACAGCCAGAGCAACCTAAAACAGAGCAACCTAAAACAGAAAAAACATCAAAAGCAGGAACATTACCAGCCACAGGTGGAAATATGTCCTATATGTGGCTCTCAGTGGGTGCTGGTCTTTTGTTACTAATCCTTGGAACTATGTTATTTATTAAACGTAGAAATGCATAATAATTAAATAGTTTTTTTACGTAGAAGGTATGGATATGAAATAAAGTCATGATGTTTATAAGAAAGATGCGATGCTATATCTTTTCAATTAAAGAATTCTAAATGTGTTTTGATCAGACTTTTTTATAAAAATTGAACATCCAGCCACAAAAAGACTCTATTTTGATCAATCTTTTTTCAAAATGGAGTCTTTTTGTGTAACACAGAATGTGGATTTGTAAGAGGGTTTTAATCAAACTTTAGTCCAAAGCTACAATAGTTAAGAAAAGGATAGGAAAATTATCAAAAGGGGAGTTGAATTTATGGCTTTAAATCACGAATTTGGCGTAATTAATGACATCAATTATCAAAAAACTTACGAGAGTTACACTCCAGATGAACATAACTGTATTTCTGTAGATGATCATATCATCGAAAATTTGCTTAAACCCTTATCGACAATGAAAACGTATTTTCATTCGTTAAAACGCCCTGAATACGGTTTAGCGTATTCGAGTATTACAATTATTCCACCTGAATCATTATCTCAATTCTTAGATGTGGTTATATCTTACAAAGATATGAGGCAATCTGTTGATCTTAACGAATTAGCTAAAAAAATTATTCAAGCAAAAGAAGAGAATAAATATATGATTCACTTTGGAATTTAATTTCTGGAATTAAACAACTTTATTATTCCTAAACATCATAGAATTGAAAAAAAACTGTGTTTTTTAAACATCTTTAATAACCATCTGCCAAAGTGATTGATAGATGGTTATTGTATTTCTAAGAATAAAATTAAACAATTTTATTATCTCTACACACTTGTAACGATTATATTAAAGGGAAGTATAAACCTGTATTTTAGGAAAAGTTATGATTCCTACTATGTGAAAGTCATTCTTTATTGAATAAACTGGATTCGAGTCAATATTTTGGACACAAAAAAATTAAATCTAAGCTACTTTTTGGGCTAGATCTTCTATTACTTGGGGTGGGGAGTTTTATAACCAAAGCTACTATGAATCCTCCTGCGGTTATACCATCCCTCGATGTATTCAAATAATGCTAAGTTTGCTTGTCCAAATGTGACATATTTTGTACGATATACTTCTTCTTTCTTTAAAATGGCATGAAATGACTCGATACAAGCGTTATCATACGGGTAGCCTTTCTTACTGAAAGACGGCTTTATTTTATAATTCGCGGGTAAGATTTGAAATTCCTGACTTGTATATTGTGTTCCTAAGTCAGTATGTAGAATGAGCCCTTTTGGTGATTTCTGTGTATAGTAAGCGCTCACTAACGCTTTTACCACAAGATTCGTTGTCATATTTCGTGAAAATGAATATCCAACAATTTTTTTAGAATACAAATCCATGACAGATGCAAGGTAACACCAACCATCTTTTTGCGTGTGAATGTAAGTAATCTCCGCTACCCATTTTTCATTTATTGTCATGGTAGAGAAGTCCTGTTCCAATAGATTTGTACGTTCCTCTATAGTTGATTTTGATAAATGTGGTTTGTATTTTTTTAAGATAACGGAAAGAATATCTTCTTTTTTCATGAGCCGTTGTACACGCTTTATGCTTACTTGTAACCCTTGTTCTAGTAGTATTTGATGAATCTTTGGCGCACCGTAACGCTCTCCACTGTCTTGATGAATTTGTATAATTTTTTTGGTTAATTCTTTATTTTCACGACTACGCTTTGACTCTGTTTTATGCTGAGATTGGTAGTAAGAACTTCTTGCTATCCCAAAAGTTTGGCACATCATATGAACAGATTGCGTTTCTATTTGACAATCAATAAATTGGTGTAATTCTGTATCTTTTATTTTCTCGCGAATATGGCCATAGCCTTTTTTTAAGATTTCATTCTCTTCTTTTAGACGAAGCGTTTCTTTTTTCATTCGTTTTAGATCTTCTAGCGTCAGTTCATCTTTATCAACTGATGTGATAGGAGAATATATTTTAATCCATTTATAAATGGTTACTTCTGATACGCCATACTCACTGCTCAATTGTTTTACAGATTGTCCCGAACAATATAATTCAACAACCATTTTTTTAAACTCTTCATTAAATTTCTTGTTTGTCATATGTACACTTCCTCCTTAAAACCCCTTGTAAGGACTTAACTAAGTTGTGTCCATATGACTATACTAACTCTATTAATTATAAAACAAAAAAGCATGACATAAGCTGTCATGCTTTTTATCATATGTTTCATAACCAAATTGGATTAGTCTACAACTTTATTGTAAAGTCCACATCTTTCTTATAACTATACGGAAGTACCTCTTCCAGAATCAGATCAGTTGGCACAAGCAGGTCCGTAATGTAATTATCAACAGCCTTCCATTTATCAAAATGATACATGTCAACACCATCCCCTTCAAATTTATTATAAGTGAAAATTCAGAATAAAAAACAAATAAAAAAAGATTTAGCCCTAAGCTAAATCTTTTTTTATTTATAACATCTTACGGATTAGTAGACCAAAGCCCAGCAGATTTAATAAATGTACGTTTATTTAATTTAAGCTGCGCCACGATAAACTCTGCAATATCTTCTGCTTGCATAACTTTATCTGGATTACCGTCTGTTAATCCTAAGTCTACTGCCATATCTGTTGCAACTGTACTTGGCGTTAAAGCTGTCACACGAATATTGTGTTTACGTACTTCCATCGCTAATGATTCTGTTAAACCAAGAACACCAAATTTAGAAGCACTGTATGCACTCGTTACTGGCGCACCTTTTTGTCCTGCTGTAGATGAGATATTAATGATGTCACCCGACTGTTGTTCAATCATACTTGGCAACGCTGCACGAGTTGCATAGTATACACCCATTAAGTTGACTTGTATAATTTTTTCCCAATCAGCAACATCTAGTTCTAAAAATTTTCCGAACTTAGAAATACCCGCATTATTAATTAAAATATCAATAGAACCTAATCCACTTTTTAATGTTTCAATAGCAGTCGTAACTTCTTCATATGAAGATACATCAGCAGTAGCAATAACAGCTTTCACGCCTTCAGCTTCCACTTCTTTCGCAACTGCTTTTAAGTTCTCTTCAGAGCGCGCTAAAAGACCAACATTTACGCCTTCTTTCGCTAAAGCAATTGCTACTGCACGACCAATCCCTCTTCCCGCTCCTGTAATTAATGCATTTTTCCCTTGTAATAATTCTGCCAAATATAACACTCCTCAATCATTCTATGTTATTTTTTATACTATGAATTCTATCTGCATCTAATCCGAAATGCAATTATGCACTTTGATGTGCGTAGGTTACTTAAAGGTAACCTATAAATAGAAGAGTGAATGACATTTTTATTTGTCTTCCACTCCTCTATTACCCTATCATTCATTATAATGAATAAGCAGTGAAGTTAAAGAAACTATCCACTGCTTCAAAATCCAATACTACAATCGCTTTTTATAGTGCTCCCTCTTTAATTTTCAGTTGCTGTGTTGCAAATTCCCGGTACATATCATGAGAACGTAACAATTCATCATGCGAACCACTTCCCGTAAGTTTCCCTTTCTCAATAAAAATAATTTTCTCTGCATCTACAACTGTAGAAAGTCTGTGTGCAATCACTAAAGTTGTTCTGCCCTTCATTAAATTATTTAAAGCTTTTTGAACAACAGATTCCGATTTACTATCAAGACTAGAAGTCGCTTCATCTAACATTAAGATTTGCGGATTTCGGAGTAATGCACGAGCAATCGCAATTCGTTGTCTTTGTCCCCCAGATAATTTCACACCACGTTCGCCAACTTCTGTATCGAACCCTTTCGGTAAATCATGAATAAATGCATCAACATAAGCCATCGCCGATACTCGTTCTATTTCCTCATCACTTATCTTTTCTTCAACTCCGTAACAAATGTTATCTCGAATCGTTCCATCAATTAATGGGCTATCCTGTGAAACATATCCAATTTGACGTCGCCACGATTGTAATGAATATGTTGAAATAGGGTTTTCACCTAATTTTATTACACCACTAGTTGGTTCATAGAAGCGTTCTAATAAAGAAAACAATGTCGTTTTCCCACTACCACTTGGGCCTACAATCGCAGTCACTTTTCCTGATTCAATTGTAAACTGAATATTTTGTAATACTTTCTCACCTTCGTTATACTCAAAATCTACATTTTCAATCAAAATTGATTGTTTTGCATTTGTCACATTAGTGCCCTCTGTATGATTTTCAACCTCATACTCTAAAATTGTATTAATACGTTCTGTTGCACCAATTGCCTTTTGAAATTGTGTAAAGAACATAGATAGCTGACTCATTGGCATAACAATTTGCACTAAATATAAAATAAATGCCACAAGCTCTCCTGTTGTTAGCACCCCGCTAGAAACTCGCATTCCACCATATCCTACAATAATAACAAGTAGCGCCATTAAAACAAATGACATAATTGGTGTAATGAATGCTTCAACTTTTCCTTCTTTCAAACCAAATTGTAGTAACTTTTGAATTCCTTTGTTACCATTTTCATATTCTCTTGATTCCGTATTTGAAGATTTCACCAAACGGATTTCTGATAATACTTGATTTAAAACGCTTGTAAAAGAGGCTGTCTCATCTTGCAATATTTTAGAGATTTTATACATTTTTCTTCCAAGTGGAACTAAAATCAAAACAGATAACGGAATAACAGTTAACAATAGAACTGTCATTTTCCAGTCTAAAACAAACAATACAATTAATGATCCAACAATTGAAATACCACCCGTTAACAAATTGGACAAGTGCTCTGAAATTAATGTTTTTACTACACCTGTGTCATTCGTCATGCGACTAATCGTATCACCAGTCTTATTTTGATCATAATAAGAAACTGGTAAAACAAGAAATTTTTTCCATAGTCTTTCTCTAATTCCAGCTACAATTTTTTGCCCAATGTAATTGAGCAAATAAATTGATAATCCTGCTGCGATTGTTTGAACAACGAAGAACGCGACTAAACTAACAATCTGAATTGTATTTATTGAAGAAATTGAAAAATTATCAACTAACCCTTTTGTAAGCATTGGAATAAACAAACTCGCCCCTGTTGAAAACAAACTCATTACTAATGCAAAAATAAGAATACCTTTCGGAGGATTTGTATCTTGAATAAGGCGTAGAAACTGCCTCCAATTCCCCTTTTCCTTCTCTTTATTTTGTGTTTCCATCTCTATTCATCTCCTTATTTCAAACTCAACGCTTATTTCTAAAATTAGAATAAGATATGAATGTAAACAATTAATCTGATTTTTGGTAATAAAACACATCAAACCTTATCTTTACAACAGATGTAACCATCTGATATTATTACCTGGTACTTAATATAAAATGAACACCCTATAGTCTATAAAAAACTATAGAATGATTACTCATATATAACTATGGAAAATATATATTTTCATAGCATACACATCTATCTAATCTTCATTCATCGAAAGGGGTATACCTATACCGTGCAAGCAAAAAAGAATTCTGAAAAGAAAACCATTATATTCATTCACGGATTAGTCGGAAATCGTCGTGCCTTCAAAAAAGAATATAAACGATTTTCTCCTTCTTACAATATTATAACGTATGATTTACTAGGTCATGGTGAAGACAAAGGACAAGCAATAGACTTTTCTTTAGACAGACTAGTACAGCAATTATCAGACCTTTATGAAAAAGAAGGTATTCAAGAGGCTCATATTTGCGCCCTAAGCTATGGTTGTTATATCGCTACTCTATTTGCTCACACGTATCCAGAGAAGGTATTAAGCCTTTGTCATATTGGTGGTCATTACAATAATCCATCCCTTTTGTATAACGTCTTTCGAAAGTTTTGGGACAAACGTGAAAATGAATATTCCACTTGGCTTTATCAATATGCAAATACAATTTTCCCAAGTGGTGTATTAAAAGCTAATCCTTTTGCTGTCATTTCAAAAAACATTTATTATCGCTTTGGATTGCAATTGCACTCATCTATTATTGCCCAATCACTCAAACACCGTCTCGAATTCGATTTGAAATCTCGACTAAGAGAACTATCACAACCTATTCTTTGGGTAATGGGAGAACACGATCATCTATATAAATCCTGTTTATTTGATTTAAAATCCATTCTTCCAAACGTTTTATATAAAGAAATTCCGTTAGCAGGTCACGCTGCAAACTTATTTCGTCCTAACTATTTTCACGATTTGTATTCTAAATTTTTACTTGATTCGTAAATACAATCATTAAAGTAAACATATAAAATAGAAAAAAAGCTTTCTAGTTTCCTAGAAAGCTTTTCCTTATAATATTTAAGAATAAGATTCTCTTATTACGCTTTTGTGTAACCAGCTAGGTGCTTACTCCAGTAAGAGCTGTTTACTGATTGAATTCTCACACCAGTTTTTTCAGTTTCTGCACTGATAAACTGTCCATTTCCTAAGTAAATACCCATATGAGTCATACCACCAGAACCAGTAGTATTGCTAAAGTATACTAAATCACCTGGTTGTGGATTGCTAGTATGTGGTTTACTGCTCCAGTAACCTGCAACAGTTTGACGTCCGCCAGAGTGTCCTGCTTGTTTTAATACGTAGTAAACGAAGCCACTGCAGTCAAAACCAGATGGTGTTGTACCACCATAAACATATGGTGAACCATTTAATGATTGTGCAATAGACACAATTGATGAGCCATTAGCAGATGGTGTTGTTGGTTTTTCTGTTTGCGGTTTTTCTGTTTGTGTATTTCCTTGCTCACCGCCAGTTGTTGGACGAGAAGGCGTAGTTACATTTGCTGTACCACCTTTTACAAACTTAACATGATCTGCACTAACATAACCTGTTTTTCCTTGGTGGTTAATTTTATACCAACCGTTTTCTCCACCAATAACTTGTAATGTTTGGCCTTGTAATACGCCACCAATTACAGCATTATATGTAGCTGGACCTGTACGTACACGTAACGCTCCAGTATCAACAACATATGAACCATCTTTTCGAATTGTCATTTCATTATTGCTTGGTTGTTGCGTTTCCGTACCTACATTTGTAGTTGTACCGCCTTTTGATACAAAGTTTTTACTTACATAGCCAGTTTCGCCATTGTAGTTAATTTTGAACCAGTCTTGTACTTCACCGACAACTTGTACAGTTTGCCCTTTGCTTACAGTACCTAGAACTGTATGAGAAGCGCTAGGACCTGTACGTACATTAAGTGAAGAAACTTTCACTGTATAGTTCCCTGTTCCTTGTTGAACAGCAGTTCCTTTTTTCTCACCAGTTGTTACAAAATCACCGCTTACATAGCCTGTTTGACCATTTACGTTTACTTTAAACCAGCCATTTTCTTGACCGATTACTTGTAACACTTGACCTTCTTGTACTTTAGCAATAATATCATGTCCTGTGCTAGCACCTGTACGTACATTCAATACATCAGCTGTCACTGTGTATTTTAGCTCAGAATTCACTTTTGGTGTTTCAGCTACTGTTGTTTGAGTTTGTGTTTGAGTTTGTGTTTGAGTTTGTCCATTGATTTCTTTTAATGCATCTTCTGATACTTGTGCATGAGCCGAATCCATTCCAGGAACTGCCATACCAGCTACAGACGCTGCTGCTAAACCTGCTATTACTTTCTTCATAAGTTGTATTTACTTCCTTTCCCTACTATCCTCTTTAAAAAAATACAAACTTAATACTTTACAATATTATAAAAGCAAAATATTCATCAAGTTCCATTTTTTAACAAGAGTTTTATTTTTCACACGTTAATCATTTTAAATGATTGACGTGAATTTTGTGTGAACTTCATGTGAACTTCATCTTCAAATACAGCTTCGCAATAATAAACTTCCTATTTATTATAAATCCAACCGAAATTTCCAGTAGTATTCTTTCTTCACATGCAGCACTAATAAAAGCATAATACCTCTGTGACGAATTTATTTTTCTACCGCTCTTTCAAAATAGCATTAACTATTTCCATACAAAGAAGTTCTTTCCATGAGCCACCTTCTTATCATTACAAAAATTTAAACATTTATCAACCATATATTATTCTAAAAAATGAAATTTATATAAAAAAGAATTTATCTCGCTCTGGAGCAATCCAAGAATCCATATTTTGATCACAATCTTTCACCAAACGATTGACTAATATATCGTGCCATATATAATTCTCTAATAAATCTATATGTACGGGATCATCTGAATTTTATTTATCATCGTAACGGTACTTCTCATTGAAAAAAATATAGGGGATTATTTAGGGATTTTATAAACCTTAAAATCTAAAATGGAATATTTAACCTAAAAATGATAAAATGAAGCTTTAACCAACCCTCACCAATCCGGTTCTTACTGCCCATTAATGCGGGATAAATTGACTACTGCATATTTAAATATTAGGAGGTTCATTTTTATCTATGGAGCACATTATTGATAATAGTTCAAAACATTATACCGAATTTCATTATGCACTCGTATACTTACTATCCTTACTAACATTCAAAAAAGTAGAACCCATTGAAAGAAAAAAGAATACATTAAAAATGGCTATAAAACAACAAAGACATGAATTAGCAAAAGAAAATCCTTATAAATTATAAAGATATTCTATAACAGGCACAGAAAAAGGATTATCAAAATTGATAATCCTTTGCTACTTTATTTATAAATTTTCACTCGAGTTTCTAACGGCTGAAATTCTTTTTCCCCTGCTGGTGCAACTGGTTTACCAAATGGCATTTGTGCAATCAGCTTCCAAGTGTCTGGAATATCCCATTCTTTTCTCACTTCTTCATCAATTAATGGATTATAATGTTGTAGCGTTGCACCAAATCCTTCAATTTCTAATGCTGTCCAAATCGCAAATTGCAGCATTCCTGATGATTGCTGGGACCAAGTCGGGAAATTTTCTTTATATAACGTAAACTTTTCTTGAAGTTCTTCTATTACTTTACTATCTTCAAAGTACAAAACTGTTCCATAACCACTTCTAAATGCATGCATTTTTTCTTCGGTTGGTGCAAAATTATTTTCTGGTACAATTTTTCGTAAGGTTTCTTTCGTAATATCCCATAGTTTGTCATGTTGCTCACCTAATAAAACAACAACCCTTGCACTTTGAGAATTAAAAGATGAAGGTGTATACTTTACGGCATGATTTACTACTTCTTGAATTTTTTCATCAGAAACAACTTGCTCTTTACTAATTGCATAAATGGATCTTCTGTCTTCAATTGCTGAATAAAAATCTTTTGCCATACTAATTCCCTCCAATTTTATTTTGAGGCTTACTAATATGTATAATGTTATATATACCTCTAACTTATCAATAATAAGTTTATAACTTTATAATATCAGCAAACAAAAACAAATTCAAACTTTCTCACTCATACTTCTTCATTTTGTGTTGTTAACACTTTTTATATTCCCCATTAAATAAAAAACAGCTTATTTTCCACTCAATTCGAGTTTCAAACAAGCTGTTTTCCTTCAAATTAGATTCCTCACTTACTTAACAATCTGGAAGCCATAAGACATTAGTTTATGCGTTTCTGTAAAACGTTTCATTTTACTTTCCGTACCCATAACAACTGTTATGATTCGTTTATCACCTTGTTTCGCAGTCCCTGTAAAACAATAACCTGCACTATCAGTGAATCCTGTTTTCAGCCCATCCATTCCTTCTATATAAAGTTCTTGGTTAGATGGATTCAACATTTCATTTGTACTTGTAACAGTCGTACTTTTAAATGCTAACTGACTTTGACGTAAATGTGTGACCTCTACTATCTCTGGATAATCTTTCACAAGATGATATGCTAACTTCGCTACATCAGCTACAGTCATCTTTGTTTCACTGCCGTCTGCTTCCTGTAGCCCAGAAGCATTTGCAAATTTAGTCGCTTCTGATAACTCCAATTGTTCGGCTGTTTTATTCATAAGTTGTGCAAACTCTTGCTCTGTCTTCGCTATATGTTCTGCTAAAGCCACCGCAGAATTATTTGCAGACTCAAGCATTAGTGCATGGTATAAATCTCTAACTGTCACTACATCCCCCGCTTGTACTGGAATTCTGGCACCTTCTGTTTGTGCTGATTTCGCACTTATTTTCACTTGATCATCCCAATGAATCTTTCCTTTATGTATATTTTCTAAAAGAATATAAGCTGTCATCATCTTTGACATGCTCGCTGGGGCAAGCACATCCTCTTCATGCTTTTTATACATAATTTGTCCATCATTTGCATCAATGATTATTGCTGCTTTTGCTTCTACTTCCGGGACATACTTTTGTGGGATTTCTTTTTCAGTTAGTCCTGCCTTTGGAAGCTCTGCTACCTGCAAAAGCGAACCATCTATCGCCATCTTTTCTTTTGCTTTTGAAACATTCGTACCGCTCTTTTCTAATATACTTCCATGGAAAAAGAACCAACATATACCTAAAAGAACAACACATAGTATCGTTACTCTTCTCCACCCTAACCTTTTCATCATGAAAACTCCTTTTACTCAACCTATTATAATTTCAAATTTAACCATAACAACAATGGCTTTAAATCGTCAAGGGCAAACAGTAGATTAATAATCTACTATACATATTCTTTTAAGATTATTGGCTAAAGATATGTTACACTATAAAATATCCAATAATAAGAATTTTCAAATCTTATCCCCACAATTTTTTCAATTGGACATAAAATGGTTGATACAATGATTCTACTTAACACTTTACAAAAAGGAGATACAATCGATATCTCCCCCATTCTTCACCAGCAACGTATACATCTCCCAAATAGTTTAATCGGCTAAAAGGTATCGTTTTTTCTAAATAATAAGTAAACTCCTTATTGTTATACCTTCAATTTAAAAAAGCCCATTTATACATAACGGACTTTTTTCAATCTATATTTACTGCCCTAAATTTTGAATCTTATCTTTCAAATCTTTAAGTTGTTGAACTGTCTGCATAAGTTCCGAGTTTTTGAATTGTTCTACATCTAATTTTCCTTCTTCTATCTTTTTCATAGTTGTATCAATTAATTCATTTAACTTTTCATTATATCCAACAATTTGCTGATGAATGTCCTTTGCTACATCAGGAGGTGTCAATTCATTAAAAGCTGGAATATCCTTTTGAATTTCTCTGAGTTTAGTTTCTAATTCTTTGCGAGCAGTACTATCATTGATTGCTTTTTCTACTAATCCCGGCGCTTCATTTGCAAACGTACTTACTTCATTCACATAGTCTGTTGCCTTTTGAGCGTAATCAATTGAATTCTTACCTTCTTCAATGACAGAACATCCCATTAAACCAATTGTAAATAAAAACACAAGTAATATAGTCTTTTTTAATTTCATATTTTACCTCCTAAATGAATACTAACCTATTGTTTCTTCTATACATCTATCAGATTTTACCGAATGAGTACCCCTACTTCAAACGTAGTTAAGTGGAGGATTATTCATAAACACATATTCCTTTCGTTATACTATCGTCTAAAAATGTTAGCTATTTTGTTTTCATTTTCCTTACCTCAAATTATATATTCTAGCAAAACTTTGCATTTTCCTTTTCTTAATCAATTTTGGAAAACATACGTGCTTTTCATGGTTAAAAAGAGGAAAAAGCACGAATACGAATCTTCACGTCATATCGTATAGAGACCCTACAAAACGTTGATCCCAATCATTTTTTATTTTTCCTCATATATCACCTACAAATAAGTTATATATGTAACTTCATTTGTATATATACATACAAATACATCTAAAAAAGACATACTTAAGACTCACTCAAGTATGTCAATTCCTTTATCATGCCGTTTCCTCTCTTACATATCCTATAGCTGTTATAACTTCAGGTGCTATATGTACACTGATGATTTCCTCAATAATACTTGTGTATCCTTCTCCTATAGCCGCTCCATACTGTAAAGAAATTTCTTTCCTCTTATAAATTGACTGAGGTATAGTCAAAATGAATTTCCTAAGATTTCTTTCATCTACAGGTTCCATAAGCAACACTATTCCATCTTCTTCAAACATATACTCATCCTTTCACATACATTCCTACTATGGCTCAGTATTGCCTTTATCCGCTTTGTTCTAAACCCACTTATAAAGCGGATAATACTCTCTCTTTTCTAAACAGAATATTCTTTCGTTCATTTGAGTTAGGACAGCACCACAACACATCCCTTCGCTGCCTTTGCAAGGTAAGTTTCATTCCATCACCTCCAATAATTTAATGATTTTTACTAGCGTTCAAACTTACGGGAACAACAAAAAAGCCTTTAGAACGGCTTAAAGATAGCTCTTTAAGCGACTATCTAAAGACTCGAATCTGTATGTCTTATATAATTACAAATAAGAAAATTCAAATCATCCTTACTATATACCGTTTGATGAAGTCTATAGCAATATTTTAAATTTGCTACTATCCAATTTTCGTAAAATAACCATACCTATTCACAACCTTTTTTCAACTAACCTGCCCAATTTTCTTTTAAAACGCTCCTCCACAATCTGGCCCGATTATGGAACAAAAAGTAAAAGGGATGATACATATTAGTCATGTGTAATATGTATCATCCCTTAATTTTTATGAATTTTCACAATTTAGATCCTGATAACGTACGATATCCGCGGTTTGTCGGCAGGACTCCTTATAAACTTTCATTGGTAGATAAGTCAAGGACTGTCCCGTAGCAGAAGGAGTTAAGTTTTTTTCTAATTCAAACCCTTCTACTGATTCGATACTAGAAAATTTTTGTAAGAATGCCTCTAATGCAATTTTCATTTCTAATCGTGCAAGAGGTGCACCTAAACAAAAATGCGGACCACTTCCGAAAGTCAGGTGCTTTTTATTGTTTGAACGATGAATATCTATAGAGAAAGGATCACTATACATGTTTTCATCCATATTAGATGCACTCATCCAAGCAACGACTACATCACCTTGTTTTAACTCAACCCCTAATAGATTATTATCTTGTTGGACCGTACGATCTCTCCTTGAAATATGAAAACGATATCGAAGCATTTCTTCAACAGCTTTTGGGACTAACCCTATATCATTTCTTAGTGTTCCATATAATGACTTGTCATCATAAAGCAATGAATAGAATGTATTTGCTATTGCGTGACTAGTTGTTTCAAGACCTGCCCCTAAAAGTAACATAGTTGTCTGTACAATTTCATTATCCGTCAATTTTTCCACATCTACTTCAGCTTGAATCAAATCCGAGATAATATCATCACAAAGGTTCGAACGTTTTTGAACTACAATAGGGTAAAGGTATTCAAAATATTCTTTCGCTGCCTTTTGTTTTTGTTGTTCAAGGTCTTCTAACCTTTCTTTGTCGTATGGGTGGAACAAAATATCAACCCATTCTTTAAACTGACCTTGACCTTGTGCAGGTACGCCGAATAAATCGGCAATTACTAGAGCAGGTAAAGGGGACGCCAAAGCTTCCACAATATTAATTGTAGTGTTTTCTTGTATATTTTCTACAAGCTCTGTTGCAATTTGTTGAATACGAGGTTCCCACTCTTTTAAACTGCGGGGAGTGAAAGCTGCTGCTAATAAGGAACGCACTTTTCGATGATCAGGAGGATCAAGGAACGTAATCATTGTTATAGGTGAAGTGCTTTCTTACTTTTTATTATCGCCGACAAAAAGACCGCTTCTAGGCCCCTGACTTGAAAAGACTTCATAATTGGTTAACACCTGTTTAACATCTTCATACTTAAACACATTCCATGTATTCGTTTCTTCGTGAAAATAAACAGAATGATTGTGAAGCATTTCTTTATACCACTTTAAAGGAAAAAACTCTTCAGTACGTGTCTGGAAATTAGGGATTTCTGTAATTGCAATGACTTCTTTACTCACTGATATTCCTCCTTAAAAATAAAAATTGTATAAGTCACTCTATAAATAATCATATTTGGAGTACATCACATTTCCAGTCTGCATAAAGATAGAAGCGATGTACTGCAAACATGTTGACTAACAAATGGTATAAATTGCTTCTTTTTTTATTCAGAAACTCAAATGGCTTTTAATTTGTACTTAATTTCTCTGTCGTTACCATCTCTACAGGATTGTTAGATTCTAATTCGGAAGCCCGTTTAACTTTCTTTATAAAGATGGTTAAAACTCGTAGACCTACTTGAATACATTACTGACAATGCTAAATTCTATAAAGTAGTTCTTGGTTCTAGACGAACACCGATTTTTACAGAACGTTTGTTAAATACACTTTCAGGCCATATAACAGAGAGAGCAGAAAGTGACTCCTTTCTCGCTACTAAAGATATTCCAAAAGATATTGCTATTTGGTACGGTTCCTCAGCTTTAATTGGAACGATTGTAAAGTGGTTACATAGGGACATGCCATATACACCGCAATTTCTCGCCAAGAGGTTGTATATGCTTTTTAAATTGAGTAATAAAGAAGTTTGAGTGGATGTGAATTTAAAATATAGTTACGATGTTTTTAAAAAAGATGTACCGTTTTGAATGAGCTGATACGAAAAGAATTCGTGTCGGCTTTTTCCATACCATTTACTAAAATCGCACTAGTTTTTCTTCTATTTCTTTTCTTCTTTCTTCTAAAAACAGAGGTAAATCTAACTTTGTCCCAAGCTCTTCAACTGTTAAATCTCCATAAATTATACATAAAAAAATTACTCTGCTGGTAATTCTTTTTTCGCTATACTTAAGAACACAGGTCATAAACGTATAGAATATTTTGTTCTTCTTCATTTAATACATCATCAAAAAATGATGATTGAAATACACGCAAAAAATCTCATAAAGTAAAACTTTATGAGATAGGTGCTTCTCCTCGATGATTGCTAATTCGCTGCTACTTTCTGCATTTCTCTTTGAATATTGAGGACAGGCTTCATGCACTATGCTCAACTTTCTTACCTTTCTCTATCCTCTTCTTCTTGGTTATATTTCTTATTTTTTTAATCGCTCCAATTAATCCTGTTGGAAAACCTAATAACACAATAATATATAATAACCCAAGGAAAATCGTCCATCGCTCAAAGATTGGATACTGCGCCGCCAGTTCTGATAAATAATACTTTAGAAATTCAATAATCCCCGCGCCTGCAATCGCCCCGATTAGTGTTCCAACTCCCCCTATCATTGCCATCAATAAAGCATTCAAAGTCATTTCAATTGAAAAAACAGATGTATTTATAAATCGTAATGTAATAACGAATAAACCACCGCTAATCGCTGCTACTACTCCCGCAACGATGCTCGCAATAATTTTATAGTGAAGAACCTTATATCCAAGTGCTTCTACTCGTTGCTCATTTTGCGAAATTGCCTTCAAAACTTTTCCGATAGAAGATTGAGTAAATAGACGAAGCAATAAAAAAATCACAAGTAGACATACGAGTGTAATGTAGTAAAATATGAACCGATCACGAAACATATCAGGTACACCGAATGTAAAGCCATCTCCCCCATGCGTGACAGCTCGCCACTTTTCAGCAAGTACAAAGAATAATTGGGAAATAGCCAGTGTTAGCATTGCATAGAAGTGGCTTTTTAACCGTAAAGAGAGTAAGCCAACTATATAACTAATTATCGCTGATAGTACAATCGCGATCGCAATGCCAATAAAAAAGCTAAGCACCGAAACCTCATATCGATCAAATAAAAGCGCCACACAATAGGCTCCTATTCCAAAAAACATACAATGACCGAATGAAACAATTCCTGTATAACCAAGGAGAAGATCAAAACTCATCGCAAATATAGCAAAGATGAAAATTTGTGTAAACAAAATGAGTAAACTTCGCGAATCATTTACAAAAGGGAACACGCTTAAACAAACCAATACAGCTATCCCAAAATATACCCCAGCCCGATTAAATGTGCTTTTCACCATTTCACCCCTTTTCATCAACGAGTCCTGTTGGCTTGACTATTAAGAAAAACAACAACATTAACATATTGATTGCAAGTGATAAATCAGGTATATAATAAGCCGTAAACGCTCCAGCCAACCCTACAATTAAAGACGCGATCGCTGAACCTTGTACGCTGCCTAACCCTCCAATAATGACAACAATAAATGCTAAAATAGCATACTGCATACCCATTTCAGCAAAAATAACTCCTGAATATGGCGCAAGAAGAAAACCGCCTAATGCCGCCATTCCAGCCCCTAATAAAAAGACAAATGAAAATATAGCTTTTACATTTATACCAAGTGCTTGAACCATTTCCTTATCCATTACACCTGCACGAATCATAAGACCTATTTTTGTTTTACGTAATAACAACATCAAGCCGATGTAAATCATGACTCCAATAACAATCACAAATAAACGATACTTAATTAATATAACTCCATCAAATGTATAGCTTCCTTGTAACCATGTTGGTAATTTAGCACTAATTGGATTCGGTCCCCAAAATACTTTTATACATTCACTAAGTACGAGCATTCCACCAAGTGTAACGAGAAGCTGACGAACATGATTTCCATAAACAGGACGAATAAGAAATCTTTCTAAAACGAAACCGAGAAACATTCCCATCAAAATCGCCCCTATTAATGCAATTACATAACTATCTGTCATATTAAATAACCACACACCTGTAAAAGCTCCCCATGCAAACAATCCACCATGAGCAAAATTGAGTACACTCATTAAACCAAAAATAAGTGACAGTCCAGATGCTAATAAGAAAATAAGCATACCTGTTGAAATGCCGTTTACAAACAAGTTCACTAACACATCCACGTTCTATACCTCCTTCGTATCAATGTTAAGAAATCCCTAAATACTTATGACACGTTTCCTTATCTTCCTTCAATTCATGCATCGGACCGTTATGAACAATTCTCCCGTTATCCATAATGTAAAAATAATCACCGATCTGGCTTGCCATCATAAAATTTTGTTCCACAAGTAAAACAGTTGTTTTCTCTTTCATTTTCAAAATTGCCGACATTAACTTTTCAATCATAATCGGCGCTAATCCTTTACTTGGCTCATCAATTAATAGCAATCCATCACTATTAATGAATGCTCTTGAAATCGCCAGCATTTGCTTTTGTCCTCCGCTCAACAACCCACTTTTTTTATTCCAATATTGCTTTAAATCTGGAAATAAATTGAGCATCCATTCTACTTTCCCTGCGACCTCTAGCCCTTTCTTCGCTCCCGCAAGGGCAAATGTTTCTTCTACCGTTAAATCATGAAAGATCCCTTGATTTTCTGGCACATAGCCCATTCCTTTTCGCGAAATCAGATGGGTAGATAAACCATTTACTTTCTCATCACAATAATAAATTTCTCCATTAGAAATCCGATGAAACCCCATAATTGAACGTAAAGTTGTTGTTTTTCCAGCGCCATTTCTTCCAAACAATACGGTAATTGTTCCTTTCTCAACCATAAAAGAAACACCTTGCAAAATATGAAACTGATCCAAATGCGTTTCTATATTATCCACTTTTAATAGTGTCACCATATAATCCCCCTAAGTACGCCGTTTGTACACGTTCATCCTTCATAATCTCTTCTGGTAACCCTTCGGCCAATAACTCGCCATGAAATAATACAATTAAATGATCAGATACATGTAAAACCATATCCATTTTGTGTTCAATAAGTACAATTGTATTCTCACGATTTTTCTTTATATTCTCTATCACTTGAAGAATAGCCGGGACTTCCTCAACAGAGATACCCGCTGTTGGTTCATCAAGTAGTAATACATCTGTTCTGAGCGCTAGCAGCATGGCCAATTCTAATTTTCTCTTTTCCCCATGTGCTAAATCTTTCGCTAGCACTTCTTCTTTTTCGTGAAGCAATACTGTCTTCAGAAGACGCCTCGCCTCTCCCGTCTGCTGCTTGAATCGTGAGAAGTTTGGAAAAAAACTATAATAATCTTGAACGAACGACTGTACACTTAAGCGTACATTTTCAATCACTGTTAATTCCGGAAAAATATTTGTAAGCTGGAAAGAGCGTCCCATACCAAGGCGGGTTCGCTCTGGAATCGATAACTTTGTAATGTCACGTTCTTTAAAATAAATCTGACCTTTTGTTGGGGGAATTTGTCCACTTAACAAGTTAAATAGAGTTGTCTTCCCTGCTCCGTTAGGTCCAATAATAGAAATAAGTTTTCCTTTTGGTATCATCAAATTTACGTCTTTAATAACATGATGTTCTCCAAATGAGACACAAAGATTTCTAGTCTCTAACAAGTTCTTCACTCTATCCCCTCCTCAAAAAATTCATATTTCAGGATAAAAAAGAGAAGTTGATGTAAAGAGAGATTCCCTCCTCCCCTTACATCTTTTTAAATATTCAGTCTATTCATTTTGCATTGGTGGTTCGGTTTCTTTCATTGTTAATTCTCGCTCTAGAACAGGTACTGGATAATCAATACCCTCTTGTTTTTGTAACGTTATAGAATAAAGCGCTTGCAAAGCTTGGTGGTCTTTCTCTCTAAATTTCATTTTTCCTTTTGGTGTTTCAAATTCCATTCCTTCCATTTTCCTAATAAGCGTAGCAACATCTGTATCTCCTTTTGTTTTCTTTAACCCTTCAACAATGGAAATTGCAGCTGACATTCCTCCAGCTGTAAACAAATCTGGAACTGTTCCATTGAAACGCTTCTTATGTTCTTCCACTAGCCAATCGTTTACTTTATTTTTCGGAAGTGTATGATAATACACTGAAAATCCTTGCATGCCTACTAATGCGTCCATCGTCTTTAATGCTGGTATATCCGGTGCGCCCGTTGAAATCTTGATCCCTTGTGCTTCTACATTCATATCTTTTAATTGCTTCCATGGTGAATTCGCACCAGCCCAAACAACAAATAAATAATCTGGTTTTGAACTAATGATGTTTTGAATATTTGCAGTAAAATCAGTAGAATTCGTATCAGCATATTGTTCATTTACAATATTCGCCCCTAGTTTCTTCGCTCCCGCTTTAAACGCAGCAATTCCTTCACGACCAAACGCGTTATCTGGAGCAAACGTTGCAATCTTTACATCTTTTTTAGCAATGGATGCAGCACCAGCAATAGCATCTTGAGATGAATTTCTGCCTGTTCTAAAAATATATTTATTCCAGTTCTTCCCCGTAATACTATCTGCAACCGCAGGTTCAACAACCATTATTTTTTCATATTCTTCCGCTAATGGTAACACTGCTAATGTATCACTTGAACTCGAAGATCCAACAAGAAAATCGACCTTTTCTTCTTCTAATAGTTTCGTAGCTTTTTTAACTGCTACATCCGCTTTTGTTTCCGTATCTTCTACAACAAACTTAATCTTCTTCCCTTCTACTTTCCCTGTCCCGCCTGTTGCATAATCTAGTCCTAGTTCAAACCCGTTTACCGTTTGTTTCCCATATGATTCAAGCGGTCCTGTTAACGAAGCTAGTACACCTACCTTAATCGTCTTCTCATCATCTGTACTTACTTTTTTCCCTGAACATCCTGCTGTTACTAACAATGAACCAAGAATACATCCCGTAAACACCATTTTTAGCCACTTACGTTTTTTTGCTGACATTGTGATCCTCCCCATACTTTACTTTCTGATAGAATCAAATCCGCCAAAGTAACCATCCGTAATCATGACTTTTTGCTATTAATAATGTAGACTATGTTGTCAATAGAAATTTCTCGAGGTACCTCTACATTCGCCAGACATTTCCAAATCCCTTCCAATACATTTGTAAATGTTCATACAATTATATGAATTATACATATCATTCCTGGAACAAATAAATTAAAATAACTGTTCTCTTCTTCTAATATTTTAGCCCTACAAAAAACTAACTTCCAAATGGTAGAGTTGTTATAGCATATGAAGGTTATGCTTTCTTTAAATAATATTAACTTTCCAATCACTATCATTTTTATACATACAAAAGCAGCGTAGAATCTATAATTCTACGCTGCTTTTCTATATCAACAAAAATTATGAAATCGAGTTACTCTCTAATCCACCTAATTCTTCTGCCAATTGTTTCTTATCTAAACTCTCACCAATAATCACCAAGTTTGTAGGAAACCCAAAGTCCTGTTCCAACAAAATCGGTACACCAAATGAGTATTGTAATAAGTGCGGATATTTCTCTCCATGAAATTTCACAAATCCTTTTACACGATAAATCTCCTGCGGTAAATTGGAAAGCCATTCATATAATTGATCTTGATTAATTAATTTCGTAAATTGATATGTCATCGTTTGTATATGTAAATGCTGCTTCATATGTAATGTTTCATGTTCTTTATCTTCTGTAAGTTCCACACCCTCTATATCCTCTAAAGATATATTACAATACTGCGTTTCATACAATTTCGCATGTTTATTTATTGCTGCTACTTCTTCTAAAACTTTTTTCTTCTCCTCATCTTTTAATAAATCTAATTTATTAATGAGGATATGACTTCCGTATTTGATTTGTTCATGTAAAAGTTGTTGAATATTTTTACTTAGTGTATCACGCTTTAACCATCTCAGTGCATCCAATACAACAACAATGGATCTCACGTCAAGATAAGGAGCTAAAATAGGTGAAAGGCATGCATCTAACACTTCAATTGGGTGAGCAACTCCTGTTGTTTCTATATAGATTACATCCGGCCTTTCTTGTTGGTATAAAGAATGTAACTGAATCTCAAGCTCATCTTTTAATGTACAACAAATACATCCTTTTAGAAGTTCTCTTAAAACATTCTCCTTCCCTATAATATCTGTATCTACCGAGTATTCTCCTATTTCATTCATTAAAACAGCGACTTTTCGATTTTTCTTTTTTTCTGCTAATAATAAATTTTGTAACAGTGTTGATTTTCCGCTACCTAAAAAGCCACCCAATATATGAATTTCTACTTTACTCATATTACCGACCATCCATTTCTGCGTTTCTATTTTTCAAAGCGTAATTATTACGATTTATATTCATTATTTTATTAAAACAGCTGCTATTTGTAAACAAAACAAGCTCATTATGTTGATTCACTTCATAAGTAACCCACTTGCTCTTGGTATTTAACCGTGTGTTAACGTCGTATGTTCTCCTATAAAATGTACGCAAGCCACTGCGATTTATAAGTCGATGTCTAGTCTTAGTTCAAGAGCTATAAATCCTCCGTAAAAGTATGGATTTTGACCCCAGCTAAAAGATACTTATGTTTCACTCCTTATAATTAATACCGATATGAACAGATTTTGAAATAATTGTATATATTTCATGAAATGTAATAAACTAGATTTGAATCTATAATAGTAATACCTATTTTTTTACATATAAAAAATTATTGAAATTGCGAGGAATTGTCATATGAAAAAAGGGATTAACCGTGTTGTATTAGTCGGAACTGGGGCAGTAGGATGTAGCTACGCTTACTGTATGATTAACCAAGGGGCTGCAGAAGAATTTGTTCTCGTTGATGTAAACGAAGCAAAAGCAGAAGGAGAAGCAATGGACTTAAGTCATGCAGTTCCCTTTGCTCCAGCACCAACAAGAGTTTGGAAAGGAAGCTATGAAGATTGTAAAGATGCAGATCTTGTTGTAATTACTGCTGGTTTACCACAAAAACCAGGTGAAACACGTTTAGATTTAGTTGAAAAAAACACTAAAATTTTCAAACAAATTGTTCGTAGTATTATGGATAGCGGATTTGATGGTATTTTCTTAATCGCTACAAACCCTGTAGATATTTTAACTTACGTAACTTGGAAGGAATCTGGCTTACCGAAAGAACGAGTAATTGGCTCGGGTACAACTCTAGATTCTGCTCGTTTCCGCTATATGCTAGGAGAATATTTTAATATTGGATCTCACAATATTCATGCTTATATTATTGGTGAGCATGGCGATACAGAGCTTCCTGTTTGGAGTCACGTATCAATTGGAATCCAAAAACTACAAACGATTCTTGAAAAAGATAATGAAGTTAGCCAAAAAGATTTAGATGAAATCTTTATAAACGTTCGCGATGCAGCCTATCACATCATTGAACGAAAAGGTGCTACATATTATGGAATCGGTATGTCACTTTTACGCGTAACAAAAGCAATTTTAAATGATGAAAATAGCGTATTAACTGTATCTGCATATCTTGAAGGGCAATATGGACAAAAAGATGTTTATATCGGTGTTCCTGCGGTCTTAAATCGTCAAGGTGTTCGTGAAATTTTAGAAGTTGATTTGAGTGAAGACGAAGAGTTAAAGTTCGATCACTCTGTTCAAGTATTAAAAGAAACTATGGCTCCTATACTGTAAAATGCACGTTGATTATGACCTTGCAAAAAGCAATCCAATTATTTTGAATTGCTTTTTGCATAGCTTAAAAATTCATTCTGTATGTGGATGAGCTTTCTCTCCATCATATACTTCAAGCACATCAAGTAAAAAGATAAAGATTGGAATCCCAATAATAAGCCCCCATATTCCTAAAAAATGCTCCGAAAAGATAAGAATCATAAATGTATAAAAAATAGGTAAATTTGTTTTCGCAGACATAAACTTCGGATTTAAGATGTAGCTTTCAATTGCATGAATAACTGTAATAAAAATTAATATGTATACGACATATGCAATTCCCCCAATATTATACGCAATGATACAAAGTGGAAATAGTGAAATAATAACACCTGCAACAGGAATGAGCCCCAGCAAAAAAATCATAACTGCTAATACAAGAAGCTGTGGAAATCCTAAAAACCAAAGTGCAATAACAGATAAAATACAATTTACAATAGCTATTAAAAACTGCGCTTCAATAACCTTTCCAAATGAACGAGCAAATTTCTGACCGAAGTATGCAATTTCCTCGTAGAAAATACTCAGCCTACTCCCTTTAAATTTAGAGGTAAAAACAATAATACGCTCCTTTTCTAACAAGAAAAATAAACTTAAAATAAGAGAAAGTAAAATTTGTAAACTTACCTTTCCGATATTCGCTAACGATTGATAAATCACATCCACACCTTGTTCAATATACTTCGATACTTCCATTTGATTAATTGCAGTAAACACATATCTTATCATTTCATTATCAGGAGGATTTTTAAAAAACAACTTAAACTGGTGAATCAATTGTGAAATCTGTATTGTCAATACAGGTAAATATTTATATACAATAGTAATAATAAACGCTACTAAAACAATGTATAAAAAAGCGATAATCACTTTCCTATTTATCTTCACATACCGATTAAGCTTTTCAGAAATAAATCTTTGAAAATGATCCATTAGAAACGTAAGGATAAAGGTAATCAATATTAAATTAATCATGCTTTTTAGCCCGTATAATATAAGGGCTAAAATGACTAATACAAGGAGCCTCTGAAACCCTCTGCTTTGAAAGAAATTTTTCATTTGAATCATTAAAAATTAATCGCCCCCTTCAATAGATAGAAATTCAATATATTTATGAAAATATTGACCGTTTATTCATTACTATCTTATAATATTTTATGAACTCCTAAAGACATTCTTTCTTACTAGTTTGAAAGAATCCACTTTTTTCTTCTTAATTGTCTGATTTTTTTATTTATAGGTGTACATTTATATCAGCATATCCTTTTAGTCATTGGCGATATTCTAAAACACATAAACAAACCATAAACGTAATTGTTTATGGCTCTATTTAATCTTTTTATCTCCGGTTCATTCGCTTTGCTAATAATTCTTTTACTTGATTATACGTTAGTCCGGAATTTTTATTTAAACGTTTCACTTCATCAATATCAGTACCTACAACTGTATATTTCTTCTCTTTATTCATCACGACACATCCTTTTGTTTAACTCACTGAGTCGAGTACTTATTATTTGTTATATTTCTTCCCTAAATAAAAAGTTCATACTCATGTCATAACAAATTAAGTAAAAAAGGTTATTTCACTCTGTTAAGGCGTGGTAAAGTGAGACTCTAATCAGTGGAGGGGTCTTCATTCCCCACTGATTATTAGTTAAACCGATTGAGCTTTTACGAGCAGCCTATTAATACGAGAAAAATACAGCCTGCACATAGGCCCCTTTTTGATAATACTTCATATCATTTGCTCGCGTTATTGCATTTTCACAAAAATAAAATGTCCCAATAGAGGTAACACTATTGGGACAACATAATGTAAAGTAGATAATCACTGGTGTATTTATTAAATTTAGTGTCGCTTTTGAGGAGAACGAAATTGTTTACTATATCATCCTACATAGCCTATATTTTTATAAATGATTTGCGCGAACTCATATGTTTATTACTCTTCCATCATCTTTACATTTTTTCTCCTAAATCTTTTTGCGACACATCTACATTCTTGCCTTCAGTTTTATAGTCGGAGTATCGTTCTTGAACAAATAGTATAGCTATCGCTCCCACTATTGCAGCTATTCCAATAACTATAAAATTCATATTCGCCGGTAAATTCATCGTTAATAATACTCCTACAAATGTAGGTGCTACAATACCTCCAATTCTCCCGAATGCCATAGTAGCTCCGATACCAGTTGAGCGCATTGAAGGCGGATAATATTGAGAAACAAAAGCATTTCCTATATTTTGAACACCAACTGATGCAGCACCGATAACACCGATCAATATATATGCAACCAATGAGCTCTTTGTAAGGCCAATAGCTGAAAGAGCTAGTGCTCCGCAAATATAAAGCGGTATCATAACCTTTTTGAATCCCCATTTATCAGTTAACCGTCCAAAAATTATGGTTCCTATTATTGCACCGACATTCATCATTGCCGTAAATGTTAAACTTGAACTTAAATCATACCCGGCTTGAATCATTAACTTTGGCAGCCATGTACTCATCGTATAGATCAATACAAAACAACTAAAGCAAGAAATCCAGAACATGATGGTACTAAGAGCCCTCTTTTTTTCAAATAATTTAACAATAGGTGATCCTTTTTCCTTCACTTGCGGTCTTTCAAATTTAACATTTTCACTCATTTTGTACTCCGAATCTAATTTACTAAGTATATTACTTATTTCTTTATCTTTACTTTTATCCAAAAGAAAGCCTACTGATTCAGGTATTGCTTTAGCTATCAATGGAAGTAACAGTAAAGGCAAGCTTGCAACCCAAAATATCGGCTTCCATCCCATTGTAGGCAGCATCGATTTACTTAATAGCGCTGCTATAATGCCTCCAACTGAATAACCACAAAAGACAAATGAAACTATAGCGGTCCTTATTCGTTTAGGAGCATATTCTGTTGTTAATGAGATAACATTAGGCATAACACCTCCAAGTCCTAATCCAGCTATAATACGTAATACCGTAAAAGCTAAAGGTCCTTCGGCAAACCCTGCTAAAGCCGTAAAAAGACTAAAGAGCGCAGTACAAAATAAAATTACTTTTTTCCTTCCTACTTTATCAGCTAAAAACCCAAACAATATAGCACCAAGGGCTGTCCCTGCAGCAGTATAACTGCCGATTGTACCTGCTGTAACGGGTGTCATTGCCCATTCTTCTATTAAAATTGGAACGACCGAACCATATATTACTGCATCATATCCATCAATAAGAATGATTAGAAAGCACCAAAAAACTAAAGAAATATGGAACGAACTAAAACGACTACGGTCAATAATTTGAGTTGTGTTGATTGCGTTCAATACGTACACCTCCGAAATCAATTTAATATTTTTCGAAAATTACAGGTGTTAAAAAACGATGAAAATTGAACACACTGACATTAGTCATCTAAAAAAGAATGTACCGATTACAGTACATAGAATTGATCATCAACTAACCCTAAGCTTCGAAGGGTCAAAGACGCTGTCAAACAAACTGGACCAGCCCCAATAACTAATACTTGTCTCTTATAATGTTGATCATCATAACTGTTCATATATATCTCTCCTTAACATTTCGAAGTTATCATGAACGATCCAATACCGTTTTTCAGCTTGAATATCCTAGTTCTACATAAAAGAGCCGGCGGGCATGATTTTAAAGTTTGATATAATCTAAGCCGGCTTTACTTGATTCATATAAATTCTAACCTTTACAAAACGCAGAATATTCAGAATTTAATCCTTAGATTTATATAAACGAAATAGCCTATCAGATTAAAACATTTCATTAATAATTAGAAAAATATTCAAGATTTACTGAAGAGAGGAATATAACTTCTCTTTAATAACATCCTGTAATACTAGTTTCTTAATTTTTCCACTTGCTGTCATCGGCAACTCTTCCATAAAGACGATTCTATCAGGGATTTTATAATTTGCGATTTTATCTTTCACGTAATCCTTCATGGAACCTTCATCTTCAACATAATTAGGCTTTAGTTTAATCACGGCGCAAGAAATTTCGCCTAAAACAGAATCAGGTAATCCAATAATAGCTACTTCGAGCACACTAGGGTGCTTATAAAAAACTTCCTCGATTTCTCTAGGATAAATATTATATCCTCCACGAATGATCATCTCCATTTTTCGCCCGACTATCCGTATGTAACCCCTTTCGTCTTTTGTCGCTAAATCACCCGTGTAAAACCATCCATCTTTATCAACAGCTTCTCTTGTTTGATCAGGCATTTGGTAATAACCTTTCATAACCCCAAAGCCTCTGCATACTAATTCGCCGACTTCTCCAGATGCTACTTCCTCTCGCTTTGCATCTACAATCTTTATTTCTGCACCAGGCGCTGCCTTCCCGACCGTTTCTGAACGAATCGAATCATCATCATCAAAACTAGTAAAGGTTAAACCAGCAGACGTTTCGGTTAACCCATAGGATACGACAATGTCGCATCCCATGACCCTTCGAATCTTGGTGACTATTTCTTCCGGACAAGGTGCGGATGCAATAATCCCTGTACGTAATGATGTTAAATCTACTTTTGTAAAGGTAGGATGATTTAACTCGAGAATAAACATGGTAGGAACACCATGATGAATTGTGATTTTTTCTAGTTCTATAATTTTTAACGCTTTTTCTGCATTGTATTTCTCCATAAATACAATTTTGGCTGCTGACGAAATAGCTGATAAAATGCCAGGTACCATTCCAAATATATGGAAAACAGGAACAGCTATTAAAAATACATCACAGCTACTACACCGCAGCCATTCTGCTGATAGTTTAGCTGTAAAGACCACATTTTCATGTGTGAGCATCGTTCCTTTTGGTCTACCGGTTGTACCTGATGTATATAAAATGGCGAAAACATCTTCCTTTGGGTCAATTACAACTTTCGGGGCTGGAGTTTTTTGTCCTAACTCAATTAATTCATTAAAAGAATAATATCCATCTTGCTTAAAACGCACTGTGAAAATGCATTCCAGTGCGTGAGACTTTTTTGTTCCATTCAAATATGGTTTGAAGAGGTCAATATGATGAAAATCCTCCATAAGAAAAACTGCTTTTGCTTGAGAATTCTCTACTATATATTCTAGCTCTGTAGTACGATAACGTGTATTACATGGAATGAGAATAGCCCCTAATCGTGCTATAGCAAAATATATCGTTACAAATTCATTCCAATTTGGTAAGCAGACAATCACTCTGTCGCCTTTTGCAATTCCCTGCTGGGACAATGCTGACGCTATATATTCAACATGATTTTTCAACTCTCCATACGTAACACGACTATATCCATCATATAACGCCTCTTTCTCTAGGAATTTTTGAGACGAATGGTTAAGTACCTCTGGTAATGATAAATTGTAGCTCATTTTTCACCCTCCCTTCTTACAGTCGCTCCCAAATAGCAGCAATCCCTTGACCTCCACCGATACAGACAGATGATGCTCCATAGTTCTTTCCCCTGCGATCAAGTTCGTAGATTAAAGATAAAGAAATTCTTGTTCCCGAAACTGCCAAAGGATGACCTAAGGCAACGGCCCCGCCATTCACATTTCCAATTTCTGGATTAAATCCTAATTCCTTTTGACAGGCCAAATATTGCGCAGAAAAGGCTTCATTGATTTCAATCAAGTCCAAATCTTCCAATTTTAGACTGGCCTTCCGCAGGGCGCCTCGGATGGCTGGTGCTGGACCGATCCCCATGAGCTCTGGTTCCACTCCGACTACATCCCAAGAAACCAATCGTGCAAGAGGCTTCAACCCTTTTTTGATTGCATATTCTTCAGAAGCTAAAACAACTGCTGCTCCGGCATCATTCATTCCACTAGCATTCCCCGGTGTAATAACCCCTCCTTCAATAAACCTAGCCTTCAATTTGCTCAGTTGTTCTATGCTCGTGTTTCTCGGATGTTCATCCGTATCAATAATCTTAGATCCCTTTTTATCCTTCACAGTAACTGGAATGATTTCTTCCTTAAAATATCCCTTCTCCATGGCGGCTAGAGCCTTTTGATGACTTAAAAAAGCATATTCATCAATTTCTTCACGAGAAAGTTTATATTTTTTCGCTAAATTTTCTGCGGTCACAGCCATAGTACAATCTCCATAAGTATCATAAAGACCGTCCCACACCCAATCTTCCATAGTAGGTGAGCCTAACGGACTCCCCCATCGCATCCCTCTAATGACATGAGGAACTTGACTCATGTTCTCAGCCCCTCCGGCTAAGACCATGTTCGCTTCTCCTGTAAGAATATATCGCGCGGCGGTTAAAATAGATTCTAGACCGCTTCCGCACAAGCGATTGACAGTTAAGGCTGGAACATGAATAGAGAGTCCCGCTTTTAACCCTACATGTCGAGCCAAATAGTGCGCATCACGGCTGGATTGTTGGACATTTCCGAACACTACTTGGTCGATTTCCTCAGGATTGACATTCGCCTTTTTTATCGCTTCCTTTGAAGCTATCGCTCCCAAATCAATGGCAGAAACATCTCGAAACGATCCGCAAAATTCTGCCAAAGGTGTACGAGCACCTTCTACTAAAACCACATCTGTCTTACTCATGAAGAATCATCTCCCTACAAAGATTGGTTTTCTTTTTTCTGTAAAGGCTGTCATCCCTTCTTTTCGATCTTCTGTGACAAATGCAGTTCCAAAACATGCGCTCTCAATTGTTAGTGCAGATTCAAGATCAACGTTGCTACCTGTATTAACAGCGGTCTTTAGCATACGCATACCAACAATTGGTTTCTGTGCCAGCTTTTCAGCCCATTCTCTAGCAGTTGATAGTAATTCTTCTGCTGGTACAACTTTGTTGACCAATTGAATTGCTAATGCTCTTTGTGCATCAAACATCTCTCCGAAATACAACAACTCTTTTGCAACTCCTTGACCTACTAACCTTTGTAAACGCTGCGTACCCCCACCTCCAGGGATAATGCCAAGGTTTACTTCAGGGAATGCAAATTTAGCTTTGTCCGAGCTTATACGTAAATCACACGTTAAAGCCAATTCAAGCCCTCCACCAAGTGCTAATCCATTAATAGCAGCGATAACGGGTTTTGATAAGTTTTCAATACTAGAAAAAGCCGCTCTTGAAATTGTATTCATTTCCATCATTCCAACTAAATCCAAGTCTAACATTTGATGAATATCCGCACCTGCCACAAATGCTTTTTCACCGCTACCTGTAAGTACGATTGCATGTACTTCGGTATTGACTTCAAGATCATGCATCAAAGAGTTCAATTCATTAAATACGTGTGTGTTTAATGGATTGAATGGCGGGCGATTTATATATACAATCGCTACTTTATTTTCAATTTCATATTGTAAAAACTCACAATTCATTTTTACTCCCCCCAATTATTCATTTGTCGTAGTCGTAGAAACCAGCCCCAGTCTTTCTCCCTAATCTTCCAGCTCTTACAAGCGATTTAAGTAGTACAGGGGGTGCAAAGCGATTATCTTTGAATTCCTCATAAAAATAATCCATTACGTGGAGACCGATATCTACACCTGCGTAATCTTGTAAAGCAAATGGACCCATTGGATAATTCAAGCCTAATGTAACCGCTTTATCAATATCTTCTGGAGATGCAACTCCCTCTTCTAAAAGTTTAATCGCTTCAATAAATTGCGGAATCATAATTCGATTTACAATAAATCCTGGTGTATCTTTTTTTACTTCTACAGTTTCCTTGTTCAGTTTCTTCGAAAATGTTTTAATTTCTTCTACTGTTTCATTACTTGTTTTATAACCACGAACCACTTCCACTAGTTTCATAATTTGTGCCGGATTAAAAAAATGCATACCAGCAACACGTTCTGGTCTCTTTGTCGCTTCAGCAATTGCTGTGATGGACATCGATGAAGTATTAGTGGCAAGAACTACGTTTTCAGGAACAATTTCATCTAACTTTGAGAAAACTTCCTTTTTCAGTTCTAAATCTTCAATGATAGCCTCAATAACAATATCAACTTCTTTCATATCTTCGAGATCTGTTGTTACTGTAATTCGTTCCATTACTTCTTCCTTTTGCTCTACTGTCATTTTCCCTTTAGAAATACTTCTGTCTATAAACTTTTCTATTTTAGCTATAGCGTGTTGAAGATATTTCTCTTCAACATCTCGTAATATGACGTTAAGCCCTGACATAGCTGCCAAATTGGCAATCCCACTTCCCATTGTGCCAGCACCGACTATGCCAACTGTTAATATACTCATCAACTTACCTCCTTATTTTTTAATTTTTCTGTATTTTCATTATAAAATAGAATAATTTAAAATAATTCCTACACAAAGTAGGAAAGAAGATTTACATTTTCAGCTTTTTGGAGGAATTCTTATAATATAAATCATATAACTTAAAAGCCATCATTAAATTCAATCTGTGTTCAGAATAATCAAGATCCACTTCTAGTAAATTTTTTATTTTCTCGATTCGATATTGAAGTGTACTCCTATGAATATAAAGCTCCTCAGACGTATCTTTAAGACTCCCATTATGATGAAGATATACTCGCAATGTTTGAAACAAATCTGCGTTTTTCCCTTCTGAATCATATAATAACGGTCCAAGATGCTTTTTTATAAATAGAGTTGCTACTGAAGAATCTTTTAAATAATGCAATACGGTATAAACGCCTAGTTCATCAAACAATGCAACCCCTCCTCTATCAAAACAATTAGATACAACATGAAGAGCTTGTATCGCCTGACGATAACAAATATAGTAATCTTGTAACTCTTTTGTTTTCCCACCTACACCTAGGAAAACTTGAACGGGCATTTTCTCCATCTCCATCCATCTCTTAATATTTCCATAAAGATTGGACCAATAATTTTTGGGATTATTTTTTTCTTTTTCTATTGGAACAAACATTATATATTCGTCTCCTTTATTTGCAAGAAGAATATCTTTGTCCACGATAGAAATCTGCATTTTTAATTGTTCCCACAGTAATGATTTTTGCGCTTGTTGTTTTAGAATATCACTATGTTTTATGTCCGTTTCATTAAACGTAATAGAAAGTGCTGAGATGCGATGCTGATCAAATAAATCCCAGTTAAATACATTAGCATGTTGAAAAATGGTTTCTCGATCCTCTATTTTTTCAACTAATAGTTTGTGGATGAAACTATCCTTGACCTGTTCTTTTGTATCTAAGACCAGTTTTTGCTTTATAAATTGAATTGAAAATACGTTTAAGGCGGAATCAATACTAATCCGCTGAAACTCATCAACTTCATCGTTCGACAGTTCAATAACAAGATAACCTAATAGATCACCTCCACCCCTAATCCGCCAAAAAACGATCTTCGTTTCATTTATATTTTTAAGAGAAAACTCTGCGTCTCTATTTTTCTCTTGAATAATTTGATATATTGCACATTCAACTATTTCTTCAATACCCATTTGCTTTCCAGAAGATAGGTGATACGAAATCGGACGTAAAAATCGATCTAATACAACCACTGATTTTGATAAAGTTTTACTTAAAGTTGTCGTAATGCCATTGAAATCATCTTGATCTACAGTTTCTTTGACAAGTGCCTGTTGAAAATCCAATAGTGAATGTAACCGCTGTTTATGCTCTTTTTCATTCATATATAAACGAACGTTTTCAAGCATAGCAGCAACATGACTAGATAATAATTCAAGGACTTCTAAATCCTCATTTGTGAATACACCTTTACTTTTCGTTTCGACATGTAACACACCAATTGTTTTAAGATTTACAACTAACGGAACCGTTAATTGAGATCCACCGGTAACTTCCAAAAACGGAAAATATTCTTTTAGCATATAATTATTTTCAGTAATAATTTTTTTAGATTGATTTATTTCTCCGTATGAAGGCGGTTGAAAAGAAAAATAATTTTCTTTTTCATGATACAAATAGATGCATGCACCCATCGCGTTAGTCTCTTTCCCTGCACGCTCTACTATTTTTTCGACCACTTCTTCTATAGATGAATCTGAAAAGAGATTTTTACTAATCCATTCTACATCTAACATGGTCTTTTTTTGAGCTTCTTTTCTTTTTGCCAGAGCTATTGCTACTGCTATATCTTTTCCAAAGTCTACAAATGGCTTGTCCATTTCCATAAATAACGGAACTGCATTCATAAAACCGATAATACAGAATCCAAAACTATTTTCCTCGTCTTTTAAAGGGACAGTAAACCATGTTTGTATTTTTTCTGCTTGCAATAATTTAACCAATTCGCATTTCGTTTCCCAATTAGACTTCTCAATTGTTAAACCCTGAATGAGAAGTTTTGGCGAGCATTCATCTATTTTTATTGGGAATGAGTCTCCAAACGTATCTGAACCGCCGCTCCATACTTTAGGAATTAAGTTCTCACCTTCTTTTAAAATAATACCAACTAAATCACAAGCTAACTTAGAACGAAATGATTCAATTAAATATTGTAACGTCTCCTCTTCCGTATCAAACTTTACAAGTTGACGTGCTGTAATACGAAGATGATTCTCAATTTTTTTTGTGAGTTTTTCCCGCTCAGTTAATTTCATAAATATGCCCCCTCTCATGTTCATTATTTTCTTATTTATTCCACTATTTGCAGTGGACTATCTTTACAGCTTCACTTCTTTTAAACTCTATAAGGAAAAGTACCGATCCTACTCTTCTTATCTTTAATGGTATTGACATATTTACGATGAAAAAAGACAGCTTCACCTCGTTGATGAAATCTGTCCAAAATGAAATTAAATATATAAGTTGTTTATAATTCATCATAACCTAGAGTGAAACATGCCATGTAGCAACTTCTAATTTCTCATATTCTTGTGATGAAATTTTTTTAACGATAAACGCCACAATTCTCCCCCCTTCAGTAACTCTTGCATCAATAAAATATTTTCTTCATTCACTACTACTTATTACTAATTCCTCTCTCATCTATCATCTGATTTATTTTCATATGATACGATTACTACATGAAATGCACAATTTTAATCTTACATACAAATTCAATTAGATTATCTTTTTTGACCTCTATATCTCTCGTTTTTGTTCATATGCTTTAATCTTTGAAACTCTTTATACATAAAGAGAAGAGCTATCAAAAATGCAAGTATATCTGCAACTGGAATAGAATACCATACACCTTCAACTCCATACATCTTAGGGAGAAGATAAAATAACGGTAACGAAAAAAGAAAAGATCGCCCTATTCCTATAAACGTCGCCTTAGCATTTTGCTCTATTGCCTCAAAATAGCCCGATATGAGCACTACAATTGCGACAAATGGAAAAGACAAGTTAAACACTCTTGTCGACCATATACTAATATCTTGTAAAGCTGCATCTCCTCCTGTAAAGAAACCAACTATCGGATCGACAAAGAAAAACAATAATACTGTCAAGAAAGCACTAGTTATGAATGTAAATATAATTCCTAACCGAGTAACTTCCCTTACCCGCTCATACAGCCTAGCACCATAATTATAGCTAATAATCGGTTGAATACCAGTTACTACCCCCATTGCGATTAAAATAAGAAAGTTAGTTATATATCCATTTTGTATGGCAAAGGCGGATATATGTAATTCTCCCCCTAATGAAGCTAACAAATTATTAATAATAATGACGGAGATAAACATAGTAAGTGAAATTGAAAATGCGGCAAATCCGGTTGCATTTACTTCCCAAATATCTCTTAACTTCATTTTCAAGTCCTTCAGCTTAGGTTTGAGCAAAGTTTTGCTAAATAGAAAATAAAAAATAAGAAGACATGGGGTCGATTGAGAAATAATATTAGCCCAAGCGGAAGCTATTATTCCATATTGAAATTTATGAAATAATAGTAGTTCCACAGCAGCTGCTAAAATGGCTCCAACAAACCAACTCCACACGCTAAGTCCCGGGCGTTCGTCAAGAATAGCAAGAATACTAAGAATAACTGCTAATACTGTAAAAGGAAACGAAAGCCACATGTAATTTCCAAACTGAATTGCATACGGTAATGCCTGATCATCCGCACCAAAAAAACGCATAAGAGGCTCATTATAAATATAACCAGCGACAGCAATCATTGTTGACAGGATGATCCCAAACCAAATCGATTGACCAACAACATTTCTTGCTTCATCGATTTTTCCAGCTCCTAATCTAAGAGCAGCCACCGCTCCCGCTCCAACTCCAACTAGCGTACCTATCGCACGAGAGAGAACCATAATAGTAAAACCAATCCCCACACCCGCTAGTTCTGTTGCCCCTATATTCCCCAAAATATTCCCATCTACAAATGAAGTAACTGCCAAAAATATGTTCCCTAATATAGCAAGCAAAATATAACGGTAAAACAAATGCGTTATTTTTTTTGTTCCTAATTCTCTCTCCACAAGTGCTTTCGGTTTAATATTTTCTATTTTTGGAATCTCCAAGTTTGTATGATCCATACATTACCTCCCTAAACTATACTTATTGATTAGAAAACCATCCAACCCGTTGTGCCTTATAGCTTAGATTAATTTGCTTTATTTCTGAAAATTCATCGAGTCCGTATGTTCCCCTACCCTCTACCAATTCCACTTTGTTTATAACCACCCAACCCAAATACTGTATGATTCGCCAAAGTAATCGCTTCTTCTTCATCTCTAAACTTTTGAACAATTAAAACTGGGCCAAAGATTTCTTCCTGGACATTTCTCATCTCTGGCCTAGTATTGATAAAGATTGTGGGTTCAACAGGGAAACCGCTTTCAAAACTACCATCTATGCGTCATAAACCTCATCGTATGCACTATCATCCCGATTTGGAATAATAGCTCCTCCGATGAACTATATTCCCTACTCCTATCCTTTTGAAAGGACTCCTTCCCTCTGGAATACAATTTCTCCATCGACCATTGTCATATTTACTACTAAATCTTTAATATTCTGCTCTTTTGTATTCAAAATACTTTTATCTAATACTATCAAATCCGCAAACTTCCCAGCGTCAAGACTTCCTTTACGATCTTCTTCAAAGCTTGCATAGGCACCATTCCATGTGTACAGACGAATCGCTTCCAAAACGCTAATCCTTTGATTTCCACCTACATCAATACCATTTTTACTTTTTCTATTTACCGCAACATGTATTCCTAATAAAGGATCGCAGGAGGTTACGGGACAATCAGAACCGGCGGCAGCGATAATATCATGATTCAAATAATCACGGAGAGGATACATATGGTTTACACGCTCACCATAATTCTTCATATAACCTTCACCAAATTCATAGAAAAATGGCGGATTTGGTATCGGAATCACACCAAGCTTTTTCATACGTTCTTGTAAGTCGGGCTCGGCAATACCAGCATGTTCAATTCGATGTCGACTGTTTGCTCTAGGATACTTTTGCTGTGCACTTTCAATACAATTCAGAACCATTTCAATCGCTTTATCTCCTTGGGCATGTGCCGTAATTTGAAATCCTTTTTGATGTGCTCTTGTTAAAATCCTATCAATCTCTTCCTGAGTATAATAAAGAATACCATAATCAGTAGAGTTACTCGTATATGGTTTTCTAGTTGCGATAGTTGGACCACTACTGCTTCCATCGGTAAATATTTTGGCAGGTCCAACTCTAAACTTATCGTCTCCTATACCTGTGACAATTCCTGCATCGATCATTTTATCAACGAACTCTTCCGAATTATGTAGTGCACATATCATTGCATATACACGAACGCGAACATCGCCAGCTTGCACTGCCTTAAAAATGTTTCTGAAATGATCAGGACCGTGCCCACCCGCATCGTGAACACTTGTAATTCCATAAGAGAGAAAGTCATCAGATGCTAGTTTAAAAGCCTTGAGTAATTCTTCCTCCGTATATTTGGCGACCTCAAACATCTTCATATTGGCACTCTCAATTAATCGCCCAGTTAATTTACCAGTGTCGTCTCGTTCAATTTGAGTATGATCCAAATTTGGTGTATCTTCATCAATACCCGCTATTTCAAGAGCTTTGCTATTTACCACGCATATATGGTTGCATGTTCTCGAAATATAAATGGGATGCTCCTGAGAAACATCATCCAATTCATCGACTGTAGGATATCTTCCCTCCAAAATTGCCATTTCGTTAAATCCAGAAGCACGAATCCATTGCCCTTTTGGTGTTTCTATTTTTTTTGCCTTGAGAGCTTCTATAAGATCTTTTATAGACTTAATATGCAACTCCTTACAATCAACCCCTAATTTATTCGTTCCATGCAGCATATGTAGATGTGAATCGATAAATCCTGGAAGAAGACTTTTCCCCTGCAAATCAATAACTTTTGTATTCTCAGTAATATAAGGTTTTACATCCTCGTTTGTACCTACGGCGATAATTAGATTCCCCTTAATAGCAATAGCTTGCTCAACATCATTTTCATGATTTACCGTTATAACCTCACCATTTATGAATATAAAATCAGCGTTCACCTGAATTCCCCCTTGACGAAATTTTCGAAAAGTTGTACTTATTAATTACTACAACATTATTTTTCATAGTAGTTTGCGAATAAATCAAATAACACTCTGTATTTTTTGATTATTCTGTTAATTATATGTATATTTATAATAACTGTCGGGTTGAACTTCATGTCAATACAAGTATTTTCACATTATTTCTTGAAAACATGGAGTTCATAACCACTTTTTTGTAGATCGGGGGGATATAGTTGAAAATCGGGTCTTTTGCTAAACTTTATAATGTTTCTGTGGATACAATTCGTTACTATATTGAACTAGGGTTATTAGTTCCAGAAAAAAAGGGGGCTCAGTTCCAATTGAATCAATCCTGTCTCGATGACATGGAGTTAATATTAGAACTAAAACATCTACAGTTCTCTTTGAAAGAAATTCAAAAATTTCTTTCATACAAACGTTTGACCATTAATATCGACATTAGTTATTATCAAAATCTCTTATCGGAGAAGAAAAATACGTTTGTAGAAGAAAAAAAGGAACTGAACCGATTTATTAAACTCATAGATGATAAGTTGCAATCCTTCGAGCAACCCGCTATTTCATGCAGCTATACCGGTGTACCAATATCCTTCATTCCATTTTTTTATTGTCCGTATTGCAAAGTCCAATTAAACATTAGTGATGCATCTATACGGGACAGTAATATTTCTGAAGCAAAATTAACCTGTTCATGTGGTTACTTTTCCTCAATACAAGATGGGATAGTAGTGACTTCAAACCTAGAGGAATCTCCCTACTGTATCCTCAATGAAGAAACAATGAAGGAATTTACCCCAAGCTTTGTCAGCTTAAGAGAAAAAGGGGACCAATGGATGATTAAGGTATTGAAGGAACAAGATTTATCAAATAAAGTCGTAATTGAAACAAATATTGATATATCTGTCTCCTTACCAAAGTACATATCATCACTTGACTCGGATACCTTTTATATTTTTTGTGGTTTCTCTTTGACTATGATTAAAAAATTGAAGTGTTTAATTGAAAAAGTCAACTCAAAACTTCGTATTGTGTATATCCAAAATACTGACTATCTTCTCCCTCTAAAACCTGGATCAATAGATGTCGTGATAGACAGTATTACTACTAACGATGTTTGTTCGCATAAAAACGTCTTCCCAATTACCTTGTTACAGACTTATATGAACGACAGATCTAAGGTCATTGGAAATTACCTGTATTATCATGAAGGTGCAACCTCTTTACTTAATTTTCGCACCCTATACCCTAATTCACACCCACATGTCTTATACCCAAATTATCTTGAGTCTAACTTAGGGAAAGAGGGATTAAAGATTCAGCAAAGGACAATCATTGGCTCGACAGATAACCCTGGTATTTTTCTTGATTATCACGAACACGGCGAAAAAGTTAATTTACTGGGTTATATTGCAAATCGTGCTATCTAGGTGTATCTATATCGTACCGTTGATTCAGAATGAAATACGATTGATTTTTATTTAAACGAAACAAGAGATTAAAAGACTGCAAAGCGATTTTTTAGAAATCTTTGCAGTCTTTTCACGTTTCAAGGCCCCAAAATTTGTTGTAGTTACTGACATATTAAAGCCTCTAGGTATATAAGTTTTATAGTTTATTTAAACAAACCGATTTGACTCTTTAATTAAATATCAGACTTAGCAATATCCATCAGTCGTACATTGCATGCCATCAAATGAATTTGTTTTTTCCTTTTGTATTTCTTTATCAATTACTCTTTCTAACATTTCTTTACTAGCAAGCCCTTGAATGACTTCGTCTCCAATCATTACTGTTGGAACAGCCATAATATTCGCCTCATCATATGCATGTTGGATTGCTTTTTGATGTTTCTCTTTATATTTACGAGTTACTAAAGCATCTTTAAATTCCGCTTCAGGAAGCCCTACTTCTACCGCTAGCTTTGTTAATACATCAATATCTTCAATGTTTTGTTCTTCTTGGAAAAACGCAGTAAATACTCGGTGATGATACTCGTTTCCAAATCCATGCTCCTTCGCAAATTGACATCCTTCAAAAGCTAAATGTGTATATGGGTGCGGAGAAACACGAGGTAAACGCATTTCAATTCCTAATTTTTTCGCAGTAGGAAGAATAAAAGAATCCCAAGAACTTAATTTATCTGGTTCTTGCCATGGATCGATTTTTGAATACGGGCTTGGACGTAATTCAAATGGCATCCATTCGATTTCTACATCTTTCTCCTTAGCTACCTCATCCAATGGACCTTTTGCCAAAAAACAAAATGGACAAATAAAATCAGAGTATACTTTCATTTTTACAGACATATGATTACACCTTACCTTCTTTTATTATTTCTAAATGTAACGGAGTTGGTTACATTTAGAAGAAAAAAATATGCATTCTCCTTTTTATAGAGCTCTGCATTCCTCAATTCTTATTTCAAGCATTTATTTTTTCTTGTAAAGATTGAAATAACTGCCCCATAGTAATACTTTTCAAGACCTCTTCCATTGCAGATTGTGCCTAAACTAAAATAACCTCTAAAACAGCTTGAATATTTGCTCCAATTGGACAATCTGGATTTGGTTGTTCATGAATATGAAATAACTTATCTTCCGCAACTACATTTACTGCATGGTACACATCTAATAATGTAACCTCAGTTAAATCCTTTAATAGTCCAGCCCCACCTGGCCCTCGATTTACATACACAAACTCAGCCCGTTTTAAGTCAGGTATTATTCTTCGAATTACAACCGGATTTGTATTTATACTCTCAGCCATACATTCAGAAGTACAAATGGGGGATGAATTGTTTTCCAAAATAGATAAAATATGAACAGCTATAGAAAAGCGGCTACTAATTTTCATTATGATCACCACCCGAACGTAATCATTATAGTTACAACAAAGAGGTACGTCAATCCTTTTTATAGACTTTTTTTGGGGCGTTATTATAGTGAAAAACAAACAGGCGTCTCATTATCATATATGAGACGCTCTTTATCATTCTGCGAATAGCCCCTGGAACTCTTCAATAAATAGTTGAACAGCTAGTGAGGATTCCCTTAATGAAGGAACAGCCAAAGCAATTTCCCTCCATACTTGAGGTGCTAATGCTTTCGTTTTGACATTTGGAGGTAAATTCATTAATGATAATTCAGCTAATATCGCTAAACCTAACCCCTCTTGAATCATATTTAAAGATGTTGTAACGGTAGACACCGCATACTCAACTCGAAGTGGTACACCTGCTTGTTTAAACATATCAATAATTGGTGGTTCGTATCCTCCCTTAAATAAAATAATTGGTTCACCTTCTAAATCATTTATTGTAATAGCTTCTTTCTCACAAAGAGGATGATCATCCCGCAAGACAACAACCATTTCTCCTTTTGTTAACGGTACAATCTCCATTTCTTTATTGGGCAAAATAACAATTCCTACATCAATTACACGTGATAATAGCCACTCTTCCACTTCTTTAAGAGTTCCTTCATAGAGAACCAGCTCTAAATTCGGATATTTTTCGCGAAAGATATTAATCATTTTAGGCAAGAAATATGCTGATGCACTTGGAAAGCTTCCGATTCGAATTGTCCCAACTTCATGCCCTTTCTCCATCGCAACCTCTTGTTCTATTTTTTCAACGCCACTTAAAATTTCCCGAAAATGAACAAGAATCCGAGTTCCTACATCAGTCAGAATTAGACCTTTTCTTTTATCACGTATAATAAGCGTTACACCGAGTTCTGATTCAACACTAGAAATAGCATGGCTCACAGCTGGTTGTGTCATATTCAAAACTCGAGCTGCCTTCGTGAAACTTCCTAGTTCAACTACCTTTACAAAAACTTGAAGTTGTGTGATGGTCATAACAAATTACTTATACTCCTTATAAAAAAGATTCATTTTATTTATCGTGTTCAATATCATATCATAATGAAATGCAATACAACAAGGGGGTATTATCATGACACAGCTTTCACGAACAAAAACGGTCATGCTCCTTTCATTTCTCGTTCTTATGTGGGGGATTAATTGGCCCTTATCTAAATTCGCCCTGCATTATACACCACCCGTATTATTTGCAGGACTTAGAACAGTAATTGGAGGATTCATTCTACTTATTTTCGCATTGCCTAAGTACAAACAATTACATTTAAAAGAAACTTGGCATTTGTACTTTATTTCAGCTTTACTCAATATTATTTTATTTTACGGTCTACAAACTGTAGGACTTCAATATATGCCTGCAGGACTTTTTTCCGCTATTGTATTTCTCCAGCCTGTCTTACTTGGAATTTTCTCTTGGATTTGGCTTGAAGAAGTAATGTATGGCTTAAAAATCTTTGGTCTTATTCTTGGATTTACAGGCGTTGCTGTTATTAGTTCTAGTGGCTTAACTGGACATATTTCTATCATCGGTATTTTTCTTGCTTTAGGATGTGCAATAGGCTGGGCGCTAGGGACCGTTTTTATAAAAAGAACTGGGAACCGTGTAAACGCTATTTGGATGGTAACCCTTCAACTCATTATCGGTGGCTTCTGCTTAATTGGGCTCGGTTCAGAATTTGAAAGTTGGTCTAGTATCGCTTGGAGCGTACCATTTGCAATCGTACTACTATTCATTTCAATCTTTGTAATTGCACTGGGGTGGCTTTCTTACTTTACACTTGTCGGAGCTGGCGAAGCGAGTAAAGTTGGAGCCTACACATTTCTTATTCCGCTCATCGCAATTATTGTAAGTTCTATTTTCCTACACGAAGCGATTACAATTAGCTTATTTATCGGACTATTGTTTATTGTCATAAGCATTTGCTTTGTAAATATAAAACCAAAATCACTCCTAACAAAAGAAGCGGCTGAGCCTAAAAGATGTTAATCAAATATAAAGAAGAAAAGACCTATAAGATGGTAAGCTCTTTCTTTATTACTTTTTAAGACGTAATACAAATATACATGTACCGAGCGATACTATAATAGAAAGAATCGATTGTCGGAATAAAGAATCTACTATTAAATAAACCGGTTACGACAATAATAATAACCGCACATATTGCCCATGGTGAAAATCTTTTAATGGCATCCCAATATAACGTCCATTTCCCATTCTTATGATCTTTAGATAAAAGAGGTATACTTGCAGAAAATCCTCCAATCCATAGCGAAGCTGCAAATAAATGTTTAAATTCCATAGTTACAGCAATCTCTTTTATACTTTAGACCATATACATGACTATTCATTGCTTTCATAATAAGTAATCCAAACCAAAAAGGTATTACGCCAATGCGTAATACCTTTCATTACTCTTCCTAAACGAATTCTACAACTTTTTTCATGCATATCACTACTTATTAGCTTTTGCTACGCTAGAATGAATTTCATTTTTCACTCTTAAATGACTAATACCGTATCCAATAAATCCACCAATAATAGCTGGGAATATCCATCCTAGGCCTACTTCTTGCATTGGAAGAAATTTAGTAAATACATGATTCACTACTTGGATATTCACTCCAGCTGCATTTAATCCATCAAATAAACTTATAATAAACGTTACTAGTAAGCTTACTTGATACACTTCCGTTCTCCCTTTAAATAATGAATGGAAGAATGTTAAAAAGATTAGTACAATCGCTAATGGATAAATCGCTGTTAATACCGGAACAGAAACTGCAATCAGTTGTGTTAATCCTACATTTGCAACAATTGCACTAAAAACAGATAAAATAACAACAATTTTTTTGTAAGATACCTTTGGAAATAGTTTATGGAAAAATGAAGAACATGCTGAAACAAGTCCTACACTAGTCGTTAAACAAGCTACTGTAATCATTAATCCTAATAGAATTCCACCATATGAACCAAAGTAGTAGTTTGACACTTTCGCTAAAACTGCCCCACCATTTTCTAAGTGCCCCAGTTTTGCTACGCTTGAAGCTCCCATATAAGAAAGCGCCGTATAAAGAATTGCTAATACTGTCGCTGCAATCATCGTTGCTTTTGCACAAACAACCATAATTTGCTTTTTCGTTTTTGCCCCTTTTTCTTTAATAGCGTTAATGATAATAATACCAAATACGAAAGATGCAAGTGTATCCATTGTTAAATATCCTTCTTGAAACCCTTTGAAGAATGCATTAGATGTATATGCTTCAACAGGTGCTTGCATATCCCCTATCGGATGAATGAAAGCAACAATTACTAAAATTCCAATGAACGTTAACTTAATTGGCGTCAAGATTTTTCCAACAATATCGACAATTTTCGCAGGATTGAGCGAAAAAAAACAAGTAATACTAAAAAATATTATTGTAAAAATAACTAAAGCCATAGAACTTAAACTTTCTGGTACAAAAGGCTTAAGACCAATTTCAAAGGAAACATTACCCGTTCTCGGTATTGCAAATAATGGACCAATTGCTAAATATAGAACTGTTGTAAATACAATTCCAAAAACAGGGTGAACACGACTTGCCAGTGATTGTAAATCCTCTTTTCCTGAAATTCCAAATGCTAATACACCAAGTAATGGTAGTCCAACCCCAGTTACTAAAAATCCCGCATTCGCTGACCAAATATTTGTTCCAGCTGATTGACCTAACATTACAGGGAAAATTAAATTTCCTGCTCCAAAAAAAAGAGCAAATAACATTAATCCGATAACTACTATGAACGAAAAAGGTACTTTATTCGACATGATACAACCTCCATTACAAAATCAATTATTTCATTTCCATTTTTAACTAATTGAAGATTCTGAATATTTAACTAGTATATATTTATTATCACTTATTATAGTCTTAAGAATAATATATTTCAATACTATTTTTTGAATTTTTTAATTAAATTCGCTTTCAGTATAAAAAATTGGAGAAATACTACAAATTTCATTCGCATTACAAAGTTATACTAAACTACTTTACTTGTAAGTGCATATCTATCTCATCTTTCTTCATGTGATAAAATTTCATTCACACTTTCAGCTTCTTTCATAATTATTTCTAATTTAATAATATTTTCCACGAATTAAAAACACCTAAAAAATAATGACTTTTCCTAAAATAGATCCCCTTCATATTTTTTACATTTCCCTCTTGTTTTTCATAATTTCTCCTCCATTAGCCTAAGTGTGGAGAATAAGAGCTTTTTTATATACAAATAATAAACCTCAAGGAGTTGTTGACATGAATTTGATATTAAATATTATAGGGATTTTCATTGTATTATTAGTAGTTTTCTTATGTTCACCTAATAAAAGAAACATAAAGTGGAAACCAATCATTATTCTGATAATCCTTGAACTTTTTATTACATGGTTTATGTTGGGCACCAAATTGGGAAGTATCATAATTAATAAAATTGCATCATTTTTCACTTGGCTCATTTCATGTGCGAATGAAGGTATTCGATTTGCGTTTCCATCAGCTATGGAAAATCAAACAGTTGACTTCTTCTTTAGCGCATTACTTCCTATCATTTTTGTTATCACTTTTTTCGATATTCTTTCTTACTTTGGAATCTTAACTTGGATTATTGATAAAGTAGGTGCAATCATTTCAAAAATTTCTCGTTTACCAAAGTTAGAAAGTTTTTTTTCCATTCAAATGATGTTTTTAGGAAACACGGAAGCTCTTGCTGTAGTTCGTGACCAATTATCTGTTTTAAAAGAAAATCGTTTGTTGACTTTTGGAATTATGAGTATGAGTAGCGTCAGCGGATCTATTCTTGGTGCCTATCTATCAATGGTGCCAGCAACATATATTTTCAGTGCAATTCCTTTAAACTGTATAAATGCATTAATTTTAGCAAATGTTTTAAATCCTATAGCAATCACTAAAGAAGAAGATATTGTTTATTCACCATCAAAAGAAGAAAAAAAAGATTTTTTCTCTACCATTTCAAACAGTATGTTAGTGGGGATGAATATGGTTATTGTTATTCTAGCCATGGTTATTGGATATGTAGCATTAACAGCATGTTTGAATGGTATTTTAAGTTTTTTTGTAACAGGTTTAACAATTCAAAAAATCTTCTCTATTATCTTTAGTCCCTTCGCATTTTTACTCGGTTTATCAGGAACTGATGCTATGTATGTCGCTGAATTAATGGGGATAAAAATTACAACTAATGAATTTGTTGCGATGATGGATTTAAAATCACGCTTACACTCTTTACATCCGCATACTATTGCAGTTGCAACAACATTTCTAGCCTCTTTTGCTAACTTTAGTACAGTTGGTATGATTTATGGGACTTACAATTCATTATTTGGTGCAGAAAAATCAGTAATTATCGGTAAGAATGTTTGGAAGCTTCTTGTTAGTGGAATGGCTGTTTCCTTATTAAGCGCTATGCTTGTGGGGCTTTTTGTATGGTAAATGAATACAGAAGATACATGACACCTTTACATATAAAATGAAATTTTAATTAATGTGGATCTTCATCCCCACTGATTATTAGCCCTCACCAATCGGACTTTTACAGGCTGTTGATTCCCACCTAACTTCTTAAAGAAAAGTGGAAGTGGCTCGTCCAGAATGTGAGGAGGATGGAGCTTCTGACGTAGAGGTGTTTTTTACCTCGCAGGAAGAAGCGAAGCCACTGGAACTGGACAATGCTTTCGCTCAGTTTTGAGGTAAGGGTCTTACTACCCGCGAATAGCGGGATGAAAATTATGTAAACTATGCAAGAAACGAGGGAATATCTACTAGACCCTTTACACACAAATACTTAGAAAAAAAGGTGTTACGATATTATCGTAACACCTTTTTTCACTTTTCAAACACAAAGTTAATTTTATTATCTTTCCACTCTAGCTTCGCATCGAATGCTTTATCGTTTTTCTTAAACCCTTTAATTAAATCTGTCTGTTCACCTTTTAATAGCTTCGTCATATTTTTTTGTGAAATTGTTTTTCCTAATATTTTTTTGGAGATAGTGAAATCACATTGAGTTGTATTATAATTTGAACAACCGTAAAAAGTCGATTTATCAATTACATCCCCATCGCATTTTTTACATCTTCCTACTTTTTTACCTATTGTAAATTTCGATCCTTTTCGTTCAATTGACTCTACATTCAATCCAGTAAAATCCCATTTCTCAGACATTTCAATCGCATCTTCAATAATTTTCGCCGATAATTTTTTCGTTTGTTCCATAAAGGTTGCTGGTGAAGCTGTACCTTCTCCAATTTCAGCTAGACGCTGTTCCCACTTTGCCGTCATTTCTGGAGAAGCTAAAATTTTATCCCCAATTGCGGTAATTAATACTTTCCCTTTATCCATTGCGTATACTTGGTTTTTCTTAACATCAATATACTTACGATCTTTCAGCATTGTGATGATGCCAGCACGAGTTGCTTCTGTACCTAAACCTTCCGTCTTCTTTAATACTTTCTCAAGCTCTTCATTATCTAAGTACTTTCCAGCCGTCTTCATTAATGTAATGAGTTGTCCTTCTGTGTAACGCTTTGGCGGCTGCGTTTTTCCTTCTTTCACCTTCACCTTTACAACTTTTCCTTGCTCACCTTCTGCTACGATTGGAAGAATGGTTTCATCATCCTTATCATCTTGGAAAATAACTTTGCGCCAGCCTTCTTGAATTTGCTGTTTCCCTTTTGAAATAAATTCAGCACGGCCATCAACAAGTGTTGTAATCGTTGTATACTCAAAGATCGCAACCTCATAATGAGCCGCAATGAGACGCCTTATAATCATATCGTAAATTTTCTTTTCATCGCCAGATAGTTTACTTGGATTTGTCACTTGTTCTGTTGGAATAATTGCATAGTGATCTGTAACCTTCTTCTCATTCACATATCGCTTATTATTCATAATGGATTCAATCGGCGCTGGTAGTAACTCTTTATATTCATCAAACTGGCTTAACTTTTGTAAGATATCAGGAAACGTCGCTGCTTCACCTTGCGTTACATAGTTAGAATCAGAACGTGGATAAGACACAATTCCTTTTTGGTATAAAGCTTGCGTTATATCAAGCGTCTTTTTCGGCGAAAATTTAAATGCTTTATTCGCTGTTGCTTGCAGTGATGATAAGTTAAATAGAAATGGGGGCTGAAACTCTTTCCGCTCTGTTTTCATTTCCTTTACTTCGGCCGGTTTATTTTGGCAAAATGCTGCGATTTTATTCGCCATATCAGGATCTTTTAAACGGGACTCATTATCTTGCTCCCATTTTCCTTCATATTTCTTTCCCTCTATATTAAAAGTTGCAAACACTTCCCAAAACGGCTCTGATTTAAAGTTCTCTATTTCTTTTTCACGTTTCACAATTAAAGCTAATGTCGGCGTCTGTACACGACCAGCCGAAAACACATCATTCATTCCTTTTTTCTTTAACAAAATACTAAAGACACGCGATGCATTCATCCCAACCACCCAGTCGGCACATGATCGTGTGTATGCTTCATAGTACGTATTGATTGTATCTGCTTCATCAAGTAAATTTTTAAATCCCTGGTAAATCGCTTGCTTCGTTAAGGAGGAAATCCATAAACGCTTCATCGGTTTTTGCACGTTACAAAGATTGATAATATTTCGTACAATTAATTCCCCCTCGCGCCCTGCATCGCCTGCATGAATAATTTCTGTCACTTGCGGATTATGTAACAACTGTTTTACAACATTAAATTGCTTATACTTTGATTTTGTAACTTCAAATTGAAAGCGTTCCGGAATCATTGGTAATGTATCAAGTGACCATTTTTTCCACTCAGCGTGATAATGTTCCGGATTACATAACTGCGTTAAATGACCAATTGCCCATGTACAGTAAGCTCCATTTGGAAATAACTCATTTGCTTCCACTTCTAAATAACCATCTTTTCGGCGATATTTAAATTGGGAAACAAGGGCCAAACCTTGATCTGGTTTCTCGGCAATAATTAATTTCATTTTATAACTCCCTATCTAAATTCCAGTATTGCTTCAATAATATCTCTTCAATTTTCATATAAACTCTTTAAAACCTTCACAAATTTTCACATATAAGTATAACCTACAACTTTGTATACTCTACTATAGACTTCTAATATTATACGCTTAATTTTAGTACCTTCACAATAGGAACTCATTATATAACATATTACTAAAAATTCTAAAACAACATGAAAAAGGCGCCACAAATTAGGCGCCTTCGTTCTTCTTATTTTGCAACAATCTGTCTATCCTTCACATTTGGATTGTGTACTCTCATGAAATCCTCAATCTCTTCAACAGTTCTTATTATATCTTTTGACAAGTTTTCATATCCATTTTCAGTAACTAAAATATCATCTTCAATACGAACTCCAATCGTTTCTTCCCCAATATACAAGCCGGGTTCCACTGTAATGACCATACCAGCTTCGAGCACTCGGTCTTTGTACGAACCTACATCATGAGTATCTAAACCAAGGAAATGGCTCACCCCATGATAATAATAGTTGGAGAGTTCGGAGTCTTCTTGGATTAAACCAATTTTCTTGCACTCTTCGGCGAGCACCTTTTTTGTATGTTCATTTAGTGCAGCAAATTTTAATCCCGGCCTCACGATCTCAATTGTTTCCCTCAGTGCTTTTAACACAATATTATAAATCTGTTTTTGGCGATCTGAAAATGTTCCACTTACAGGGAACGTATAACTGATATCAGCATTGTAGTAATCTTTCTGAGCTCCAAGGTCAAGCAGTACAAGATCGCCTTTATTAATTTTGGAATCATTGTCCTCATAATGCAGCACTGTTGCATTTTTCCCACCTGCTAAAATCGTATTGAATGCATGATTCTTAATACCAGCTGATTTTAGTGTAAAATCAAAATGAGCTTCTAATTCATATTCCATCTGGTCCTCTTTCGCATGCTTAAGTACATTGTAAATACCTTCTTTTGTAACCATAATTGCTTCTTTTATCTTTTCAATCTCTTCCTCAGTTTTAAATACGCGCAATTCAGATATATTCGGATAAACGTTCCCGATTGAAAGGTGTGGATAACGTTCCCTTACATGTTTAGCGAATGCTAATGTCCGTGTCTCTGTCCCTGCCCACTCACGACATTCTAAATCTAAATATACGTGTTTCACATGTTCTGTAAAAAACGTTCGCGCAATTGATGATTCAAAACTGTCTAAGTACACAATCGTTTTTATACCTGAAATAGCTTCTGCTTCTTCTTTTGAAATTGTTTTGCCTACCCATTTTTCAAGAACTGGATCTGCCTTCTCAATAAAAAGCATTTCTTCTACTGTTTCGCCTACTTTTTTCAACACAAAAATAACGTTCGCCCCATCAATACCGGTCATATAATAGAAGTTTCTGTTTGGCACAAATGTATAAAGGTAATCAGCCGACTTATGAGGCGCCTGTCCGGCAAATAGAATCGTAACAGATTCATCCGGCAATGTTTCTGCTAACCTTTTTCGATTTTCAATAAAAAATGATTGCTTCATAACAATCCCCCTTAAGTTCTATGAATCTCCTTAAAACTGTCTATCCAGTTTATTTAATTGTATTATCGTTATAATTTTCCGTCAATTCAATACCTATCGATAGACTCGAACAGGTCGAGATAAATGATGACACAAGACTGTTTTTCATAGCCTAATACTTAAAAATATATTGCACTTCTTAAATGAAATAATAATACAATACCAATCACAAATTAAAAGGCCACTTTTTCATAAAGTGACCTTTTTGTAAAAAACGATTGAAATTACCTTTTACTCCACATCATATCCTTGATCTTCAATAACTTCTTTCATTTTTTCTACATCTACTTTTGTATCATTATACTCTACATTTACAGTTCCCTCTTGTAAATCCACTTCAACATTTTGTACTCCTTCTAACTCCGTAAGTGCATTTGTTACTGACATTTTACAGTGATTACATGTCATTCCTTGTACGTTTAATGTGATTGTCATAATAAATTCCTCCATTTAATTTATATTTTAACGCGTTTCAAGCGAAGCGCATTAGTCACAACAGATACTGAGCTAAATGCCATCGCTGCCCCTGCTACCCAAGGTTCTAACAATCCAGCCGCAGCTACAGGAATTCCAATTGCATTATAAAATAAAGCCCAAAATAAATTTTGACGAATATTTTTCATTGTCTTACGACTTAACTCAATTGCTTTTGATATATGAGATAAATCCCCACCAACTAGAGTAACATCTGCTGCTTCAATCGCTACATCTGCACCAGTTCCAATGGCCATACCGATATCAGCTTTCGCAAGAGCTGGTGCATCATTAATACCGTCTCCCACCATTGCCACTCTTTTTCCTTGCTTTTGTAAATCATCTACAATTTTAGCTTTATCTTCTGGTAATACCTCTGCGTATACATGATCAACATCAACTAGCTTCGCAATCGCTTCAGCTGTACGTTTATTATCCCCCGTCACCATGTATACTTCAATTCCTATTTCTTTTAATGTTTGAATCGCATACTTTGAGCTTTCTTTTACTGTATCAGCTACAGCGATAATTCCAGCAAGTTTCCCATCAATTGCGACAAGCATTGCTGTTTTACCTTGATACTCTAATTCTTTCATGACTTCTTCATGCTTTGATATTTCCACTAATTGTTCATTCATTAATTTACGTGTTCCAACAAGAACCTTTTTGTCTTCAATATTTGCCTCAATACCATGACCTGGAATTGCTGAAAACTGTTTTAAATCTTTCAATCTAATTTCATTTTTCTTTCCATATTCAACAATAGCATGTGCTAATGGATGTTCAGAAGCACTTTCAGCTGAAATAGCATAATCCAGCATGCCTTTTTTAAATTCTAGTACATCAGTAACTTCTGGTTTCCCTTTTGTTACTGTTCCCGTTTTATCAAGTAATACCGCATTGATTTTATGCGTTCCTTCTAAGAATTCACCTCCTTTAAATAGAATTCCTTTCTCTGCTCCCTTTCCTGTGCCAACCATAATAGAAGTTGGTGTAGCCAGACCTAACGCACACGGACAAGCGATGACAAGGATCGCAATTCCAACTTCCAATGCTTTTGGTAAATCCCCTGGTGTGATAAAGAAATACCATACAATAAAAGCAATTAAAGCAATAACTACAACAATTGGAACAAAAATACCTGAAATGATGTCTGCTAATCTCTGAATAGGTGCTTTAGAGCCTTGAGCTTCTTCAACAATTTTAATAATGCCTGCTAAAGCTGTATCTTTCCCAACCTTGTCAGCCCTAATAGTCAGAACACCATTTGCATTAATAGTCGCGCCGATAACAGCGTCTCCCTCTTTTTTATCAACTGGAATAGATTCTCCAGTAATCATAGACTCATCAACAGAAGATATCCCCGAGATTACAATACCATCTACGGGTATTTTTTCACCTGGTTTTACAATAATCGTATCTCCAATAACTACTTCTTCAAGTGGTATTCGTATTTCTTGACCATCACGTACAACAAGTGCATCTTTAGCCTGTAAACTCAATAATTTAGAAATTGCTTCTGTTGTACGCCCTTTGGCTAATGTTTCAAAATATTTCCCAACTAGAATTAATGTAATTAAAACTGCACTTGTTTCAAAATAAAGGTCAGGAACATATGCAGAATTACTCAATGTTTTCAATGCTTCATATAAGCTATAAAAGTAAGCTGCTGATGTTCCTAAGGCAACTAGTACATCCATATTCGCACTTTTGTTTCTAAGAGCACGATAAGCACCTACATAGAAATGGCCACCAATATAAAATTGAACCGGTGTTGCTAGTAGAAGTTGAAACCATGGATTCATTAAAATATGCGGCATTGGTAGACCTGTATCAAATGGCATATGCCCAAGCATTGTATAGAGTAAAGGTAAAGACAAAATAATAGAAATAATAAGTTGACGCTTCTTCTCCTTAATTACCTCCTCTTTTCTCTCTGAATGATCTACATCTTCACTACGTATTTGCCCCTTATACCCTGTCTTCTTTATTTTTTCTAAAATATTTTCTGTAGAAATTAAACCTTCATTATATTCTACAACCGCACTGTTTGTAGCTAAATTAACAGTTGCATTCGAAACTCCTTCCATTTTGTTTAGCACTTTTTCAATTCGGGTTGCACAAGCTGCACATGTCATTCCTTCAATATCTAAAGTAACTTTTTCCTCTGCTACGTTATAGCCTAGTTTTTCAATTTTATTTTTTATATTTGAGATTTCTTGTTTTGATGAATCATATTTAATACTTGCTTTTTCCATAGCTAAATTTACGTTAGCTTCTACCCCCTCCATTTTATTTAGTACTTTTTCAATCCGGGTTGCACAAGCTGCACATGTCATTCCTGTAACTCCAAGCGTAACATGTTTTTGTTTATCCATTGTATACCCCTCCTATTTTGAAAACTGTTTAATGACACTCATTAATTCTTGAATAGATTCATCTCCATTCCCTTCATGAATTGCCTTTGCTACACAATGTTTTGTATGACGTTCTAATAATGAAAAACCCACCTTATTTAAAGCTGCATTAATCGCTGAAATTTGGATTAAAATATCAACGCAATAACGATTATCTTCAACCATTTTTTGAACACCACGTACTTGACCTTCAATACGCTTTAAACGTTTTATAACATTTTGAATTTCCTCTTCTGTTCGAGGAACCATTTTTGAATTTGTTTCATTACCTTCACAATGCCCCATCCATACCACCTCAGTTATAGTAATCATCGTTCTTCAAATACATTATACGGGTAAGGGGTATAAAATGCAACTGGATATAATCCTATTTTTGAATTTTTTCAAACATATACCCCTTCAACCTACAAAAAGAAGCCTACTGTTATCAGTAGGCTCTTAAGTATTTCTATCCTATAACAAACACAATTATTGTAACGCTTTTTGTATATTTTTAACTCGCTTTAAAGCCACCACCTAATACATCACGTACATCATGAATAACAACGAACGCATTTTCATCTTTTTGGCTCACGACTTTCTTTAATTGCATAAGTTCTTGTTTATTAATGACAATATATAATACTTCTTTGTTATTTCCTGTGTAACCGCCCTTTCCATCTAATACTGTGACACCTCGTGTCATATTCTTCATAATTGATTCTTTGATCATGTCTGGATAGTTTGAAATAATTGTTACAGCAGTCTTTGTATTCAATCCTTCTACAATAAAATCAATAACCTTTGCACCTATAAATACCGCTACCAGCGTATACATAGCCTTTTCCTGTCCGATAATAAATACTGAACCCGCAATAACTACGATATCAATAATTAATACACCTTTCGCAACGCTCCAGCCTAAATATTGGTTTGCTAGTTGTGCTATGATTGCAGATCCACCTGATGTACCACCTGCACGGAACATAAACCCTAAACCGATTCCAACAAAAACACCAGCGAAGAGAGCCGCTAATAATGTATCATGATTTACTGGAGTCGCAATATCTTCTGTGATATATAAAAAGAAAGATGAAGATACAATACCAAGTATTGTATATACCATTGTTTTCTTATCAAAAAATTTATACCCAATTGCAAGTAATACTGCATTTATTATAAGGTTTACAGTACCTGGTGACCAATCGAACAGATAATATGTAATAACTGTCAGTCCGATAATTCCACCTTCAGATAATCGATTTGGAATAGCAAAAAAGTTAATTCCAATCGCAAACAATAATGATCCAATTACGACAAGCGCTATTTCTTTTACTCTTTCGTTCATTACTTTTCCCCCTACCTATCCAATACATATGTTTTTCAGCCTAATTTCATCTCAGAGAATCAAGAGAATTTTTTCCATTTCTCTGCATGCTTTTCTATCATTTCAATTAATTTCTTCATTGCAGGAGTTAACCATTTACTTTTATGATATGCCAATTCAGTAGTAACGAAATCTTCACTATACTTCCATGGTAATACACTTAGCTTACCCTGCTCGATTTCTTCTTTTACCGTTATAAACGGTAAATAAGATATCCCTAGCCCACACATAACAGTTTGCTTAATCGCTTCAATACTCCAAAAATGAATATGAGAACAATTAATACCATCTTCTTTAATTCGTCTTTCTAACAAATCTCGATAACTCCCTGGCTCTGTAAGTAACAACATTTCCCCTTCTAAATCAGCAGGATCAACGTTCATTTTTTTCGTTAAGGGATGTCTCGGCGGAGCAATAAGTACAATCTTCTCTTGAACAAGAGAATGAGTAACGATGTCTGCCCCAAGTTGTTCCGGATGTGTAAATAATGCGAAATCAAATTTCCCTGATTTTAATTCATTATGCAACTCTTGACTCTCTGATGGTTGTAAAATGATATGAACTTGTGGATACTTCCTTTTAAATTCATATAAAACAGCAGGTAATCGATAAATCATTAAAGATTCATTTGCTCCAATACGTATTGTTCCTGACGATTTACCGTTCATTTGAGATGATTCCAATGCTTCATTCGATAATTCTAATATTTTATGTGCATAAGAAAGCATATGCTCTCCTACCTCAGTTAAAATTACCTTTTTGCCAAGACGATCAAATAATGGATTTCCTATCTCTTCTTCTAATGATCTAATATGATTGGTGATTGTCGATTGCGTATATCCCAGTTGTTCACCAGCCCGTGTAAAGCCACCGCTTTCCGCTACAATAATAAAAGTTTTCAAATGGCGCAGCTCCATACTTACTCCTCCTGTTGTACGATCATTCTTTTGTGTTATATAAAGCTAAACTATAAATCCCTGATATTTTTCTTGTTATATTCATATTTCCATAATAATAAAAAAGATAATATGTAAATTACATAGTTTTCTTCTAAAGCGGAAATGTAGTCCAGTATTCACCAAAACACCAATAAAAATAATAATTCTCATGAAATTAGTTGGTTTTAGTAACAACCTCATTATATTTTCAACTTAATCAATGCTCTAAAAAAGCATTAATTCCTATACTCATGAAAAAGCCGCTTCTTTGCACTCACCTAATCGCTATTATATATTTAGAATACAAATAAATAAAATGAATTATTTTAATAGAAATCATTTATAAAAATGATGGATGAATCTAATGTAGCACAGTTAGACACTCTTCTTGGAGAAAAGAATGTCTTTTTCATTTACAACTATTGACATAATCAAAAAGAAATATTAAAATAACTATAAATTAGTAAGTTACTAATTTATAGTTAAATAACAGAGGTGAAGAAAATGAAACATATATTATTTCGTATTAATGAATTGGCAAAAAAAGAAAGAATTTCAGGACTTCAAGAAATTGAAAAACAAGAACAGCAAATGTTAAGACAAAGCTACATGAAGGAATTTCGCGGGAGTTTAGATTCCATTTTATTAAATACAACGATTGTAGATCCTAACGGAGAAAATGTTACTCCACTTGCTTTACAGCATGCACAAAATCGTATGAACGTTAAAAAATGAGATCTAAGATCGATGCAAACGACCAATTTTACAAAATCGTATCAACATAAAAAGAGCCCAATTTCTAAATTGAGAAATTTTGGCTCTTTTTATAGTATAGACATAGTTTCATACGTACTACATTGTGATTTAAACACCATATCATTCCTCATATTCTTGTCTCACCTGTTGATAATTCCCCCATGTATCTACATCAAAAAACATTCTCTCACTTTCCGACAACAATGAAATTCCATTTATCGTAGGCTTCATAAAAATCGCGCGTGCTCCTTCATCCCCTTTCAACGTTTGAAAAAGTGGAAATACTTTCTTTGTAAATAAAACAGGCGGTTGCCTTATTCCCCTATAACTCGCTGCTACAAAATGAATGTTTTTATTTTGCTCATAGCAACCTATTATCTTATTAATAAATTCAGCTGTCACAAATGGTTGATCAGCCAGAAGGACCATCACTCCATCAACATTCATTCGTTTCGCCTTCTCAATACCGCATTGAAGAGAGTACGACTGTCCTCTACAAGCATTTGGACAAGAAAGAATGTGCACATTTTCACGGTGCATTCTTTTTAACATCCAAGCAGGCTCATTCGTAACAACAATAATATGTGAGAGCCTTGAAGAAATTGCTGCTTGTAACGCTAGGCTCCCAAGTGGTTCCCCTTGTAATGGAAGGTGTAACTTGTGTATTCCGGGTCCCATCCTCCGACTGTTTCCAGCAGCTAAATATATACCAGCAATCTTAATTTTACTTCCCCCTTAATTCTTGAACAATTTCAGCTATAATACTAATCGCAATTTCAGTTGGTCCTTTTCCACCAATCGCAAGCCCTACCGGAGAATGAACGTTTTTAGGTATCGCCTTTCCTTCTAACAGACGAGCAGTGCGATGACGTGGACCTAGAATACCGATATAGCGAACACATTGTTCCAATAAAAGTTCGATCAATTGTTGATCACGCTGAAAATGGTGAGTCATAATCACAACAAAATCTTCTTTGCTTAATAGAAGTTGTGGTACAACCTCTTTTGGAAATCCACTTATACAAACATCTGCACTCGGAAAACGTGCAGCATTACATAGCGATTCTCTCCAATCACAGACTGTTACAAAAAAGTTTACTTCTTTTGCAAACCGAACAAGCGGTTTTGCATCCTCGCCTGCTCCAAAAATACAAAGCCTTGGCTTTGGTGTAAAGTGTTGATAAAACCATTTACCGTGTAAACCATGTAAGGAATGAATTGGAAACAAAACTTCCTCATTCCCAAACGTGTCACCATTCTCACTAATAAATAAAGTCTGTATTAAAGAAATATTTTTTATCATTCGAACTGAAATACCCTTCTTAAGGTATTCATATAGTGTTTGCAAAAAAACTTTGTACTCTTCATCTATATACTCAACTAATATATGAATGATGCCATTACATCCCATTCCCCAAGATAAATCATCTTCTGCCCTCGTATTAAATTGATGAATAGACCATGTTTGATTCTCCATTACTTCGGCTGCATAAATAGAAACCTCTTCTTCTAAACAACCTGCACTTAATATTCCGACTTTTGTTCCATCTTCACAAAAAAGCATGATAGTTCCCTCTTTACAATATGCAGAACCTTCCACATGAATAATAGTTGCTACAGCACACCGTTGTTCACATGATAGTAGGGCTTCTAGTACAGTATGAATAGAAGTCATTATTGATTCTCCCGTTTCTTTTGTAAGACAGATTTCACAGCTTCTTCAATTTCTTGATAACTTGTGCACCGGCAAATATTAGAACTTAACCATTCTTCAATAACTGAATCATCCATGTCCATTTTTTTTGTAACGAGCGCATGACAATTTATAATAAATCCAGGCGTACAATATCCACACTGAAAAGCCCATTTGTCTTCAAAAGCTTGCTGAATAGGTGTTTCCCGTAAGCCTTCAATCGTTGTAATCCGCTTACCAATAGCTTCTACGGCTAACATAATACAAGACTTAATTGGTAGCCCCTCAACAAGAACGGTACAAGCACCACAATCACCGTTTTCACATCCTGGTTTAGCTCCAGTTAGACCGAGGTTATGTCGTAATGTATATATTAACGTATCTGCCATTCTGACAATCACTTCTCTATCTTCCTCATTCACATGAAGAATAAATTGTCCCTTTCCCATTACTTCACCCCTTTAAGCTTCATCAGCACATCATAAAGCACATGTCGCAAAATAAATATACGATAAGCACGCGAACCTCGTATATCATCTAATATAGGTGCAGGAATATGAAAAAGGACGTGCTCAATTCTCTTCTTAACTGGTATACTTCCATCATTTAGCACCGATTCTACCGCGAGCGACCGAAATGGAAATGCGCACAATCCACTAAATGCGATTCGAATATTTTCATCACTTTTTAACGCAGCAACCGTTACAAGTGGGTAATCAATTTTCTCTAATTGTCTTTTTTTTACACTGTAATAAGGAGATTCTATATATTTTTGATCAGTAATAATTTGTACAAGAAACTCTCCTTTTTGCAATTGTAACTTCTCAATAAAGGCCTCCTGTGCCCTTATATATTTCACACCTTCTTTTCCTGCAACAACAAATGTACTATCCGCTAGTAAAAATGGGAGTACCGCTTCTCTATATATAATTTTCCCTGCAATGTTGCCACCAAGCGTAATTTTATTTCTTGCTGTGTGGTCTGCAGCTCTTCCGGCAGTTTCTCCAAGAAGAGGGAATACTTTTTCCTCTTGAACTTTTGTTAATGTTAATGTAGCTCCTAGAATAAGCTTTTGGCCATTCCATTCACAAATGTTACATTCGGGAATATCTTTTAAATCAATGACCGCTTTCGTGACAATTTGTTGCAGACGCCCCATTGTAATAATTTCAGTGCCTCCTCCATAATAAATAGGCCTCTTTTCCTCTTTATCCAGCTGATGAAATAATCGGATTGCTTCTTCAATAGAATTTGGACGATAATATTCAAAGTCAAATGGTATCATATACACCATTCTCCTTTGTTTGTTTTACTTTCCAAATCAATTCAGGATTAATAGGTAATTGACGAAGTGAAATACTAGCTGCAATAGATAACGCATTCGCTAAAGCAGCGGGCATACCGATAATTCCATGCTCACCAAGCCCTCTTGATCCAAATGCAGCTTGATCATGCGGTACTTCCACAAATTCAGCAATGTATTTTGGGTGTTGCCCATAATGCATCACTTTATAAGAACGAAACTGATTATTAAGAACTCTCCCATACAAGTCATAGTGAAATGTTTCTCTCGTCGCAAAACTTAATCCCATACTCATAGCCCCTATAATTTGTGTTTCTGCTCCCTTTCTATTTAAAATCCTTCCTGCATCTGCAACCGTTACTGCTTTTATTAATTTATATGTATATACTTGTGGATCAAATTCTACCTCGATTGCCTGTGCGCCCACTCCCCATTCAGGTCCACCTTGTCCTTTTCCTGTCTCATAATCAATCTTCGTAATCCCTTCAAATACATAAGCACCTCTGCCAATTATCGGCGAACCATACACATTTCCACTCGAATCAACATATCCAAAAACAATCTTTGAAAATGATACATACATATCTGGGTTTGTTTTTACATATACAACTTTATTCTTAATTGCTAACTCATGCACTGGTATTCCAAGTATATTAGCTGCTGTATCTAGTAACTGCTTCATTGCATCTTCAGTCGCTTTTACAACTGCATTTCCAACGAGATGTGTCGTTCGACTAGCAGCTGTTTTCCAATGTTTTGGCGCTATTTGTGTGTTGACTTCCATCATAATAGATACATCTTTAACTTTCATATTCATTTTTTCTGCAACCATTTGTGTTAAAGTTGTTTTCGTTCCTTGCCCAATTTCAACTGCACCACAATTAATATTTACACTCCCATCACCATTAAAAGTTATAGTCGCACCCGCTCCAGCATTATTAGGTGTCGTCGAATTTTTCCAAAAGCAACTAATTCCTTTTGCTCGTATCCTTCCATTTGATAAAATAATTCGATTCCCTTCTTCCCAATTAATAAGCGACTTTAACTTTTGTATACACGCCTGAATATCCCCTGTATTACTTTTAGTGACCGTTACTTGTGTTGGTGTTGTATCTCCTTGCTTAATTGCATTTTTCATACGAAACTCGAGCGGACACATATCTATTTTATTTGCCAATATATCTATCATTCTTTCAATTACAAATGTATACTCAGCATGACTAAACCCACGAAACGATGTCGCATATGTATGATTCGTGTACATACAAAGCGAATCACAAGATACATGCTGAATTGAGTATGGACCTGTACAATCTAATCCGGCCGCTTTACTCATAGTCACTGCCCGATCAGCATACGCACCGCCATCAAATAAATATAAAATCTCTGCTGCTTGTAATTTCCCATTCTTTGTACATCCAAGCTTTACTTTTGCTTGTAAACCAATGTGAACAGGCGACGTTACAAAATCTTCTTCTCTACTATTCCGAAGAGTAACACGCCTCCCATCCACTGCTTTGGAAGCAAGATATACTAAATACTCAAGTTGTACCGTTGTTTTCCCACCATACGCCCCTCCAACTAAAGGCACATGTACAATTATTTTTTTCTCATCAATTTGAAACGCTTTACTAAGTAATCTTTTAATTTCAAAAGGTGCTTGCGAAGTAGAATGAATAATAACCTCTCCATTTGGCTTAATTTCTGCTTTCGCACATCGCGTCTCCATTGCAGTATGATCAGATTGCCGAAAAGAAAACGTTTCCTCTACAACAACTTCGCTATTTGCAAACCCTTCTCGAATATCTCCCTTACGAATTTTCGTCCGATTTGCAATGTTTGTATGTGCTTCTGGATATACTTCTTCTTCTAATTCATATTGTTCTACGTTTTCATGTACGAGTATATCTCTTTCTAAATAGGCTTGTAGCGGGGCATGAACCACAGGAAGTTTCTTATATGTAACACGTATTTGCGCTGAGGCATGTTTAGCAATCGCCTCGCTATCCGCTACAACAAGTGCTATAGGCTCACCAAAATACCGAACTTTTTCATAGGCTAACAGGGGACGATCTACAATACTAGAACCGACAAGAATAGGATAATCTGCTCCTGTTATCACAGCATGAACACCCGGGATTTCCTTTGCTCTCCTTATATCAATACTCTCAATAACAGCATGTGCATATACACTTGTTAAGAGTTTTGCATATAAAGTACCTATCTCAATCTCGTCATCTACATATTTTACTCTTCCCGTTACTTTGTCGGCACCTTCTTTTCGTTTAATACTTTTTCCAATGATGTGATACGGTTTCATTTTAGACCTCCCTTCTTTCTACTCTTCTACCAGCCTATTCGTAGCTCCCCTCGTTTAGTACGAAACTCTTTATAGATTCGCCTAACCTTGTGGACAGTTTACGAGGTTGAAATAGCTAAGAAGCAGACAGAAAGAGTACTCCTGCAAAACGGTCGATCCAACCCCAGCAAATTCTCATTTAAATAGAAAAATGTCTTTCCTAAACAGAATCTCAACGCTTAATTAAAAACCTATTCTTCACACAAAAAAAGAAGCTCTCCCAACATATGAATTTTAGGACAACTTCTTTCTCTTATTCATTTGAAATTAGATTAAATCCTCTATCGAAAAAGCACCTGGAAGCAATTGTTCCACCGTTACTTCTTTTTCATCACCTTTTTGATTTGTTAATAAAACTGGCATTTTAGGATCACAAAACTCTGCAATGACTTGTCTACAAGCTCCGCATGGTGAAATAGGTCCATCTGTTTCACCTGTGATTACTAAATAGCTAAAATCGCGTTCTCCTTCTGATACTGCTTTGAATATAGCGGTTCTTTCCGCACAGTTACATAAACCATAAGAAGCGTTTTCAATGTTGCAACCAGTATAAATTTTACCTTCTTTCGTAACTAACGCTGCTCCCACAGGGAATTTAGAATACGGAATATATGCTTTTGACAACATTTTTGATGCTTCTGCAATGTATCTTTTTTTATCCATAACTATTTCCTCCTCAAAGTAAATTCCATGTTACTAATCATTAATCAGTAATAATTGTATGAATTAATTTTGGAGTTTCAGCCTTTTCTGATACAGAAATGTTTTCATAAATTTTAGCTTTTACATCGTCCACATTTTCACGATTTGCATAAATTGTAACAAGTGATTCCCCTTCTTTTACAACTTCGCCCACTTTTTTACGTAGCATTAAACCAACTGCTAAATCAATTTCGTCCTCTTTAGTTGCGCGGCCTGCTCCTAAAAGCATGGCAGCAATACCAATTTCATCTGCCACAATGTTAGAGACAACACCTGAAGTTTTAGCTGGCACATCAATTACATATTTCGCTTGTGGTAATTTTTCTGGGTAATCTACAATCGAGCTATCTCCGCCTTGGTTACTTAAAAACTCTTTGAATTTCTCAATCGCTTTTCCATTCTTCATAACTTCTTTCAACATTTCACGTGCTTCTTCTAATGTATCAGCCTTTTTACCAAGTACCACCATTTGACTACCTAATACAAGGACTAATTCCGTTAAATCTTCTGGACCTTCCCCTTTTAATGTGTCAATTGCTTCTTTTACTTCAAGAGCATTACCAATTGCAAAACCAAGAGGTTGTGACATATCTGAAATAACAGCCATTGTTTGACGTCCAACATTATTTCCGATTCGTACCATCGCATGTGCTAATTCTTTCGCATCCTCTTCTGTTTTCATGAATGCACCAGCACCTGTCTTAACATCAAGAACAATCGCATCAGCACCAGCTGCAATCTTTTTACTCATAATTGAACTTGCGATTAACGGAATTGAATTCACTGTTCCAGTAACATCACGTAATGCGTATATTTTTTTATCGGCAGGTGTTAAATTTCCTGTTTGCCCAATAACTGCAACCTTATCACGGTTCACTAAATCAATGAACTGCTCCTTCGTAATTTCAACATGGAAGCCCTCTACTGCTTCTAATTTATCAATCGTACCACCTGTATGTCCTAAACCTCGACCAGACATTTTTGCAACCGGTACATCTAAAGCAGCTACTAATGGTCCTAAAACTAATGTTGTTGTATCACCAACACCACCAGTTGAATGTTTATCTACTTTAACCCCTTCAATTTCCGATAAATCAATTGTTTCTCCAGAATTCACCATAGCCATCGTTAAATCAGCACGTTCACGGTCAGACATGTCTTTGAAAAAGATAGCCATTGCCAATGCACTCACTTGATAATCAGGTATTGATCCATCTGTATATCCTTTAATAAAGAACCCGATCTCCTCTGTTGTTAATTCTTTACCATCACGTTTTTTCGCAATAATATCTACCATTCTCATTTTAATCACCAATCCTTTTTATTTTCTATGAAACTTTTAGTATATTAAACCAACTATCGTTGCTGATAAGAAACTTACTAACGTTGCACCGAAAAGTAATTTCAAACCAAATTTTGCTACTACATTCCCTTGTTTTTCATTTAAGCTCTTAACAGCCCCTGCAATAATTCCAATTGAAGAGAAGTTCGCAAATGAAACAAGGAACACGGATATAATAGCTGTTGTTCTTCCAGAGAAATTAAAGTTACCTTGTGCTAAATCTGTCATTGCCACAAATTCATTTGATACAAGTTTTGTCGCCATAATATTACCTGCGTTAACAGCTTCATGCCAAGGAACTCCCATAATAAATGCAAACGGTGCAAATACATAGCCAAGAATTTCTTGGAATGAAATACCTATCGCTCCTTTAAAAATAGCATTGATGAAAGCGATTAAAGCAACGAAACCAATTAGCATAGCTGCCACTGTAATAGCAACTTTAAATCCATCAATTATATACTCCCCTAATACTTCAAAAAAGGTCTTTTTCTCTTCCTCTTGTACTTCTAACATATCTTCTTCTTCAGTAACCTCGTAAGGGTTAATGATAGAAGCAATAATAAATCCACCAAACAAGTTAAGTACTAAAGCGGTTACAACATACTGTGGTTTCAATAAAACCATGTATGATCCGACAATCGACATAGAAACTGTTGACATTGCAGATGCGCATAATGTATATAATCTTCTTTCCGATAATAAACCTAATTGTTTCTTAACCGAAATAAATACTTCTGATTGTCCTAGAATCGCTGAAGCTACAGCATTATACGATTCTAGTTTCCCCATTCCATTTATTTTGCTTAAAGCTAAACCAATCCCTTTTACAATGATCGGCAATATCTTAAAGTGCTGCAGGATACCAATTAAAGCTGATATAAAAACAATTGGCATTAATACTCCTAAAAAGAATGAAAATTCTTTTTGATTTACTAACCCACCAAACACGAAATTAACACCATCACCAGCATACTTTAACAATTGTCCAAAACCATCTGCAATCCCAGCAATCAATATGTTCCCGATGCTCGTATTTAATAGTAAGAAACCTAAAATAAACTGAAGCACAATCATTGTGATAATAGGGCGATATTTCACTTTTCTTCTATTATTACTAGCAAGCCAGGCGATGCCTAACACAATGATCAAGCCTATGATACCGATTACATATTTCATAACATTCTCCCTCCTTTTCCGTATCCGGTTACATATTTTTCAATTGTTAAAGCAATAGATACACCCTGCTCCTTGCAATATGTGTATCTATTACTTCTAAATCTTTATAAATTAGTAGTTATCTGAAGCGCCTTCTGTGTCATTTAATACAATTGCAACACTTGCACTTGCACCGATTCTAGAAGCCCCAGCTTCAATCATTTTCTCAGCATCTTCTCTTGTACGAACACCACCAGATGCTTTCACACCAACATTTGCTCCAACTGTTTTACGCATTAATGCGATATCTTCAGCAGTCGCTCCACCAGTTGAGAATCCAGTTGAAGTTTTTACAAAATCAGCACCAGCTTTTACTGACAATTCGCAGGCACGTACTTTTTCTTCATCTGTTAATAAACAAGTTTCAATAATAACTTTTACAAGTGCTTTTCCTTTTGCAGCTTGTACAACTTCGTAAATATCTTTTTCAACGAATTCATTATCGCCATCTTTTAAAGCGCCAACGTTGATTACCATATCAACTTCAGTCGCACCTTTTGCAATTACATCTTTTGTTTCAAATACTTTTGTTTCAGTTGTATTTGCACCTAAAGGAAAACCAATTACTGTGCAAACATCCACGTCGTGTCCTGCTAATTCTTCAGCTGCTAATTTCACCCATGTTGGATTAATACAAACAGAAGCGAAATTGTATTTTTTTGCTTCTTCTAAAACTTTCATAACGTCTTCTTTTTTAGTATCCGGTTTCAAAACTGTATGATCAATTAACTTTGCAATGTTCATTTTCTTCACTCCTCATATCTTTTAACAACTTCATTCTAACTCCACCTTGAACAAATGTAAACACACTTTTGAAATTTTGTTCAATTTTTTTTCGAGATAGTGCAATAAGTTTTTGAAATTGACACAAAAAGAGAGCTGCGATATTAACAGCTCCCTCATAAAGCACAAAATTTATTCATTCATAAAGTGAAACTTCCATTTTAACCTTTTTAATAATTTAAAAGCTCTTTCGCGGTATGCTGATCGATAATCAACACATTCGCATACCCTCCGCTTAACGCACCATCAATTGCCTTTACTTTTCTAGAACCTCCAGCAACAAGAACAGAACGTTTCTTTAGACGTAATTCTTCTAAATCAATTCCAATTGTGCGTTGATTAATTTCCTCGCTACAAATTTTACCATCTCCATCAAAGAAACGTGAACAAATGTCTCCAACAGCTTGTTCTTTCAATAGGCTCATTTCTTGTTTATCTAAATAGCCTAACCGAAACAATAAAGCTTCATCTCTAACAGTTCCGACTGTAAAAATCGCAATATCCGCTTGTTTTCCCATTTCAATAATATGGTGAATATGTCGATCCTGTTCCACTAATTCCTTTGTAACTGCGTTATCAAATATAACTGGAAGCGGCAAATTTCGAGGTGTTGTTTGAAAGGCATCTGCAAATAAAGCAATCGTTTCATTTGCATACGTATTAACACTTGAGTGACTAATACCTCCTTTTAATTGAACAACCTCTACCCCTTTTACATGTTGCGGCACAATTTTCCTTGCGATTTCATACATAGTGGTTCCCCAGCTCACACCGACGATATCACCATTTGTAACAGTCTTCTCCATGTATTCAGCAGCATACTTACTTATATACTCCGTAATCGCCGTGTACTCTGGTACAGGGGAAAATACGATGTGCACTTCTAATAAATTATATTTTTCTTTAAGTAGGTTACCTACATTATCTAAATCAGCAAATGGATCCGCTATATGAATTTGAACAAACCCTTTTTCTTTCGCATATTTTAACAGTCTTGAAATGGTTGGTCTGGAGATATTCAATTTATTTGCAATTTCTTGTTGGCTATAATCAGATTGGTAGTATAATCTTGCAACTTCAACGCTTAGTTGTTGTTTTTCTTTATCCATACTAACGATATGTCCTTCCTTACATTTTCTATACTCATATACATCGTACTTACAAGCATTATACCGCTTTATTCTAGAAAATTCGACCATCTGCCAACTTCCCAAAGATAAATCACTTCAAAATGACCGATTTATAGCGTGAAAATTCCCACGAATAAGTCTCTCTTTTTTCTCCTTACTACAACATATACGTTTTCTTTACTCTCTATTTATTTTACTTTTGCATCCTCATGTAATTTTTCTGTATAATTCTTGACATCCTGCCAGCTATCTCCTGCTGTATTCAGATCCTCTTTATAAACTACCCTCACCTTCACTTCGTTTAGAGAAGAGGTCTTCTCAGTTAAAATGATAAAAACTCGAAGATCCATAATTCCCTCTACTTTCGTAATCGACTTTAAAATGATGGCAAACAAGAAAAGGTAGCTCTACCTCAGTAAAGCTACCTAAGAAATTACTTATTTTCCAATCTTTATTTTTTCAAATGATACGGTACAGTCGTAATAACTACATTTCTCTTATAAAGCAAGAATGCACGAATCAATAAGCTCGACTGGTTATGAAGAATATTGTGCCAACCTTTTTTAGGAATAAATTGCGGTATTACTACAGTAACCCGATAATTTGATTCGCTAGCTTTATATTGAACTGTGTCAATAAATTTGGTTAGCGGCTGAATAATACTTCTGTAATGAGAGTGTAGTGTCACCAGTCTAACTTCAGGCTGCCATTTCTTCCATTTTTCTTCAAACTTCTTCTCATCTTCTCTTTCAAAAGAAACGTAAACAGCTATGACCTGATCTGGTGAAAGGGATTTAGCATAATTTAATGAGTTCTCTACTACATGAGTCATACCAGCAACAGGAACAATGATTACATTCCCTTCAATCGGCACAATTGGTTCACAGGTTTTAAGACTTAATTGATCTCCTACCGCTTCATAATGCTTTCTAATTCGATGAAAAACAATAATAATGACAGGTAAGAAAATTAAAACTGTCCAAACTTGTGCAAACTTAGTTAAAAAGAACATACTCATAACTATAAAACTAATAATAGCACCAGTTAAATTAATCGTTAATTTTAAGATCCATCCTTCAGGCTTTTCTCGAATCCATTTTACCACCATCCCTGACTGAGACAACGTAAATGGAATAAACACACCTACTGCATAAAGTGGAATAAGATGTTCTGTTTGCCCTTGGAAAGCACTAATTAAGAGAATTGAAGCAATTCCAAGTATGATAATTCCATTTGAATATCCTAATCGGTCTCCCCTAACTGTAAACATTCTAGGTATAAACTTATCTTTTGCAAGATTAACTGCTAGTAAAGGAAAAGCAGAATAACCAGTATTAGCAGCAAGGATTAATATCAACGCTGTTGTTCCTTGAATAAAGAAATACATGAAGTTCCGTCCAAATGTTTCTTCGGCAATTTGTGAAACAACTGTTACCTCTTTACTTGGAGTAATACCATAATAGTAAGCTAAAAATACAATTCCTGAGAATAACACTGCAAGTAATAGGCCCATCGCAAGTAACGTTTTCGCAGCATTTTTAGGAGCTGGATCTTTAAAGTTCGGAATAGCATTGGAAATAGCTTCAACACCTGTCAAAGCAGAACTACCTGATGCAAATGCTTTTAAAAGTAAAAACAAACTAATCCCTGCTACTGGTGTACCGATTGGTGTATGCAAATTAGGTGAGACTTCACCTGTTACAATGTTGTATATACCTACACCGATTAATATAAATAGCGCTAAAACAAATAAATAAACGGGATAAGCTAAAACAGAAGCTGACTCCGTTACGCCTCTTAAGTTCAAGATTGTAATAAATATGACAAATATGATTGCAATAACCACATTATGAGCATGTAGACTAGGAAAAGCAGATGTAATCGCATCTGTACCTGCAGATACACTTACTGCCACCGTTAAAATATAGTCTACTAATAAGGAACCTCCAGCTATTAACCCTGGATTCACCCCTAAATTTTCTTTTGATACTACATACGCTCCTCCCCCATGAGGATACGCAAAAATAATTTGTCTATAAGACAAAATTAGAGCTGTTAACAAAACTAATACTCCTATTGCGATTGGAATAGAATACCAAAATGCTAACGCACCAACTGCAGATAGAGCAATTAATATTTGCTCTGGACCATATGCCACTGATGACAAAGCATCAGAAGAAAGAATCGCTAATGCTTTCGTTTTATTAAGCTTTTGCTCTCCTAATTCAGTTGATTTTAACGGTCGACCAATTAAAAATCTTTTTATGGAAGAAACCACTGATCTTCACTCTCCAATAATTTTATGCATTTCTCTCTGTTAGTTCAGTAAAAAACGGACTTTTAAGAAAATAAAAAATGCCTACAAGTCCATGACGAATAAACTTGTAGACATCAATTTTTTTGTCGCACAAGCTCCACCTTCCTTCTCATATAACGCTTACGAGGTTAGCTGTCGGATTCGGGCCTGTGAGTAGCCCTACCTTTTTCAAGGATTCACCCCTTGGATTATGCACTAATCCATAAAAACGGGTCCCCCGTACCATGCGGTTTCAGCGATTTAGAAATTTGAAACTGTCGATTATAATACTCCCTTATTTAGAAAAAGTAAATACAAATTTTTAAATAAGGGCTTAAATTTTTAGAAATAGAACAGTTGTAATGATTTTGTAGGATTTTACTTCATCAATAAACATAATGGTCCTGATGCAAAATCATTTCATAAAAACATAAAGTCTACACAATATGTTCAAGTTTAAGAGATAACTAACAAGAGTTTTTGCACCATTACCAAATGATTTATATGTGCTATCTATTAATAAATTGACTTCACCTTTTCAAATAACAATATTCAAAACATCCAATCTGAAAACCCGTTTTATTTGTAGGATTTCCTTGCTTTTTGTCGAATACGTTCAATGAGAGGAGGAATATTACATGATCTTCAAAGGATTCTTCATTAATCTATCTATTTTTGCTTTCTTAGTTAGCTCAGCTATATTTATTCGAGTGTTGATTTTGAATATTCATTCTAAATTAAATCAGCTATATGGAGGAATAGTTGCCGGTATCATAGCTACTATTTTGATGGTCTTTAATTTTAAGCACATGGGATTGTTTTATGATCTCCGAATGGCTCCTCTTATAATTTCGTACATTTATTTTGGTCGTACGGCTGGTTGGATTACAATAACATTTATTATAATTATGCGTATTTTCTATCTTGGTGGTAATTGGGGACCATCTTTGATTGTTTCTTTAGGAATAGCTACTATATATACTATTTTTGAAACATATCTCAAGAAGCTTCATCCCTTTAAGAGAGTCTTTCTCTATCTAGCTGTTTACATAGCTATGATTCATTTGGTATTTGGATACTTTTTTCCTTCTATACCACTTATACTTTTTGACATTCAAGGTACATTATTTATATCTTCTGGACTATTGATCAGTATTTTTCTTATGGAGTCCTATCAAAAATTATATTATTTAACACAAAATTTAACTAAAGCGAATGAAACATTACAAGAATCAAAGCAAGAATTAAGGGATACCGTACATGAACTGCAAGGAGGTATTTTTAAGTTTAAAAAAGTGGATGGGAATTTTATTCATACTTTATGTGATGGACAGTTATTTTATCAACATGGTTTTCACTCTGAACAAGTGGTAGGGAAAAGTTTACCTACCATAGATTCTTCCATTGTTCCATTCCATTTAGTACCTCGACTACTAAAATATTATCAACAGGCATGGGATGGTAATGAAGTCACTTTCGAATTACCTTGGCCAAATGATGAAACTATTATTCTATTCTCTCTTAGGCCAGTTAAAAGAAAGGGAACAGTGATTGAAGTGGTTGGTTCTACTGTTGATATAACGAAAAGAAAAAATGCAGAAAATGAACTAAAGGTAACGAAAGAACGGTTGGAATCATTTATTAATCATAACGTAGATGCTATCACCATATTTGATTTAGACGGACACATGATACAAGCCAATAAAGCTTACGAAAAGATATTTGGATGGTCAGAAAAAGAAATCTTGGGAAAAAAATTACCTTGCGTACCAGATTTTTTAATGGATCAAACTTTAGAAACTATTAAAAATATTACCGCAAAAGATCCTGTTATTACTAAATTAGAAACAGTGCGACAACGCAAGGACAAAACTCTCATTGATGTAAGCTTGACAGTTTCACCCATTTTAGATTTACAGGGCAATGTAATTGCTTTATCAGGAATTTGTAGGGACATTTCTGAAAGAAAACAAGCAGAAAGAAAACTACAGCATCTACATCAACAATTAAAAGGCAGTGAGATGAAATACCGTGCACTTATCGAACAAGCAACGGATGCGGTATACGTAGTAGAGCTAAATGAGGATCAATTTCCAGTTCGATTTATTGAGGTAAATCCTGTTGGGTGCAAAAGATTTGGATATAGTAGAGAAGAACTTCTCTCGATGCCATTTCCTAGTACCGTTCCGCCAGATTCTCCAATGGTCAATAGAGTGATAGAGAAAATTAGAGATGGGCAAACTTCTTTCACTTTGCAAGATGAATTTGTTTTTCCAACAGGAAAAACAATAACAACTGAGTTTGGTGTCCGTGTTTTTAACTTGAATGGCAAAAACGTTTTCTTGAGTATCTCTCGAGATATCACTGAGCGGTTAAAAACTGAGGAGTTATTACGAAAATCGGAGAAACTTGCTGTAGTGGGTCAATTAGCCACTGCTATTGCCCATGAAATTAATAATCCTTTAACAGCAATGAAAGGATTCATGCATTTACTAAAATCAACAGAAAATAAGAACAATAAGCATTATATAGATATCGTGTTATCAGAGATTGAGCGAATAGACAGTATTACCAATGAATTTATGGCGCTAGCAAAACCTCAGGCGTTAGAAATTAAAACAAATGATCTTGGCAAAGGACACAAGTTGTAATGATACTTCAGCCTCAAGCAATGATGAACAACATACAAATTACAACTGAGTTTACATCTAATACTTCATTCATCCTTTGTGAAGGGAATCAATTAAAGCAAGCTTTTATAAATATCTTAAAAAATGCGATTGAAGCAACTCCAATGGGAGGGGAAATCTTGATTCAAATCGAAGATGTACCAGATAAAAACCAGGTAAACATTCGATTTACTGATTACGGGTGTGGAATTGAAAAAGATCGTATACCTTATCTAGGAGAACCATTTTATAGTATCAAAGAAAATGGTATCGGTTTAGGATTAATGATCTGTTATAAAATTATCGAAAAGCACCAAGGAAAGATACTTATTGAAAGTGAAGTAGGCAAAGGAACGACAGTTAATATTAATCTTCCTATATCTACTCTCGAAAATTAAAGCTCTTATTCATCTTCTTAGGTACACCCTTTCACCATGAAATTTAAAATAAACATATCTCAAAAGCAAAAAGTTTCTTTTCTATAGTTTAGAATAAAGAAACTTTTTTGCTTTTAAATATTATGGATAGATTTAATATACACAACTCCTTCCCTTACTTTAATAGATCCTGATATATTTCGTTGATATTCCTGCTCTAAAGACTATTTCACGGAAGAAACTCCATTAAAGGAGCCTCGATGGTGCCTTTCAGGAAATACTTTGGTTGCATATGGAGCGAAGCTTTTCAATCTCCTTCATTTATCTGATTCTCCTTATTTTCTTGTAGCGATGTGAATGTTAAATTATAATTTAAGGTAGTTTGACATAAAAACATTGATAACATTAAATAAAAATTTCATTATTTTAAATATATTTTAACGAAATATTAAGGAGTATAGTCATGGAAAATATAGATATTGGAAAAAAAGTACAAAAGTATAGAAAAGCTAAAGGCTTGAGCAGTAAGGAGTTAGCAAAATTAGCTGCAATTACCCCTTCAATGTTAAGCCAAATCGAACGTGGATTAGCAAATCCTTCAATACAAACCATAAAGGTCTTAGCTAAATCCCTTGATGTTCCAACATTTAGTTTTTTCATTGAAGAAACAAACACAGATGATTTAATCGTAAGATCCAATAAACGTAAGAAAATGATTGTTGATAATTTATCTTATGAGTTATTGTCACCTGATTGCACTGGTAATTTGGCAACAGCGATTATGAATGTTCCTCCCAATACCTCTTCGTCAGAAAATCCTCTGGAACATAGAGGTGAGGAAGTTGCAGTCATTTTAGAAGGAAAAATTTTGTTATATCTAAATGAAGAACAATATGTATTAGACGCTGGTGATAGTGTAAAGATACCAGCAAATTTAAAACATAAATGGGAAAATAATTTCAACGAAATGGCAATTGTATTATTTTCAGTGACACCACCTTCGTTTTAAATTAAATAAAATATTGAATGTTCCCTTACAACATCTTTTCGTAAACTTTTAAATTTTGATAAATAATTTTTAACAATGGAGCATCTACATGAAATTGTTTTGCTAATTTCAACAAATATCCTTGTAAGTACTCCCCCTCGATAGATGAACCTTTTTCCATATCCCGCTGCATAGAAGATTTCATATCATATGAAATCTTCTCAATCGTCTTCATATGTTCGTCAACAATATTATCCTGAATGGGGGCCCCAGATGCTTTCATAATCTGTGCTGCTTCTTTAAATAAATTCCGAATCAAGTCCCGTCCCCCATCACTTTCACGGATCGGACCTATTGGTGCGCGCATTAGCGTAGTCACGCCTGACATAACAGTAATAAATAAATATTTATGCCACATATCTTGCACGATATGATTACTTAAAACAAAACTTGCTTTTGTACCCTTTAATGTGTTGGCAATCCCCTGTATTCGCTCTGTATGTAAATGTTTTATTTCCCCAAATACAAGTCGGTTAGCAGAGCTAGTTTGAACAACATCTCCCTCACCGTTTAATGTTGTTTCGATAAAACACAAACCTCCAATAACTTTATCCTCACCAAATACCTGTTGCAATGTAGATAAGTGAGCTATACCATTTAGTAGTGGTATAATAATTGTATTTTTACCAACAAATGGCTTCAAATCGTTTATTGCTTCTTCTAAATGATAGGTTTTTGTTGAGAATAAAATTAAATCGAATGGATCTACGGATTCAGTTTTTGTGATTAATTGTGGTATAAAGGAGAAATTTCCATTTATGCTACGAATAACAAGACCATTTTTCTCAAGCTGTTGTTTTCGTCCACTACGAACGAGAAACGTAACATCTTCCCCTTTTTCTACTAAACGGCCTCCAAAATATCCTCCAATTCCTCCAGCTCCTAATACTAAAATACGCATATAGAACTCCCCTTTTCCAATTATGAAAATTTCACTTCCTTGTAGCATAACTATATTATACATCTGACTTATTTATTTAACAGAAGATTCAACTTCTTAATAAAGTTTTATTTTAAAATTATGTATTATAGTAAAGAATTGTGTGGTTAGAAAGGATGAGAAAAAATGCAATATCCAATGTTCTTATCTAAAAGATTAACAATACGCCCATTTGAATTAGACGATGCTCCGAGAGTTCAAGAATTAGCAGGAGATAAAGAGGTTGCTAAGACTACTACAATTATTCCTCACCCTTATCCAGATGACGTGGCAGAAGAGTGGATTACCTCTACTCATACAGCTATGGATAAGGGTGACAGTTTTCACTTTGCAATGGTTAATGAGCAAAATATGCTCATCGGTTGCATATACCTTTTTATTAATAAAAAACATAATAAAGGTGAGCTAGGATACTGGATAGGTAAATCATATTGGGGGAAAGGATACTGCACAGAAGCCGGCCAAGTCATCGTTACATATGCATTTGAAGAATTGCAACTAAACCGTATTTATGCTGATGCTTTCACTAAAAATCCTGCCTCATCTAAAGTCATGCAAAAATTAGGATTGAAGCATGAGGGAACATTTAAACAAAGTTGTTTATACTGGGGAATGTATGAAGATACTGTTGTTTATGGTTTAACAAAATCTGCTTATAACAAGAGTAAATAGCTGCTCTTCTTTTTAGCAAATATCAATAATACGAAAGCTTTACTTCCGCCATAAAAATCAAAATTTCAGGAAGAAAACACACGGAAACATCCTTATAACATTTAGTTTTAATAAATAAATGGATCCTTATAAAAAGAGTAGACCACAAATTTTTATGGCCTACTCTTTTCTTTAAACATTTCCCTTGTTTTGCTTCACCAGAAATAATCTATATTTTCTCACATCTTATAAATGACTTAAATTCCTCTTCTATCCCCAAAAAACACCTACATAAAATATGATATACTAAATTAAAAATCAATAGAGGAGCTGGCTATTATGGGGATGATTGGACAGTATCTATTAGTTACAGATGAGGAATTAAGTAAAATCAAAAATAAAGAGTTGGATCTTTATTTTAAAGAGTCCGATTTAGATATCGATAAGTCATGGCAGTTACTTCATTTTACTTTATGTGGTGAGATTGGCGGAGGGGAGCCACCACTTGGACATGTCGTACCTCTTAATGATTCTATCATAGATAACGATTTGCTCGGTACTTTTTATCTTACAACTAGTGAAGTCGAAGAGACCTATTCTGCAATAAAAGATTTAAGCGAATCTGATTTCAACAACATGTACAACTTTCAAGAATTAATGGATGAACAACTTTATCCACTCGTTGAAGATGATGATTCTGATGAGATATTCGAATATACTTATAGTTATTTTTTAGAAATTAAGGCTTTATATAAACAAGCTGTTTCAAACAAACAATGTGTAATCTTTTTCATTATCTAAATACAAATAAAAAATGGATCCTCTCTTTTACGATGGGATCCATTTTTTATTAAAGTCAATTATTATCCTAATTTCACTTGATTTTCTGCTTCAATTTTTTCTAATGCAGTAGCTACTTGCTCTTCTGTTAATTCATGTTCTTTCACATAACGGTTACGTGGGTGCACACGGCACTCGTGTGAGCATGCACGTAAATATTTCTGTTCATTTTCTTCTGAGCATAAGATTTGTTTGTTACATTCTGGATTTGCACAATTTACATAACGCTCACATGGTTCTTTTGTAAAGTGATCTTTTCCAACAATAACATGTTCTTTTTGGTTCACTGGTACACCAATACGCTCATCGAATACATAACATTGTCCATCCCATAGTTCACCTTGCACTTCAGGGTCTTTTCCGTACGTTACAATCCCGCCGTGAAGCTGACTTACATCTTCAAAACCTTCTCTAACTAACCAGCCTGAAAATTTTTCACAACGAATACCACCTGTACAATACGTTAAAATCTTTTTGCCTTCGAGCATTTCTTTATTTTCATCAATCCAATCTGGTAGCTCGCGGAATGATTTAATATCAGGTTTAATTGCGCCTCTAAAATGGCCTAGATCAAATTCATAATCATTTCTCGCATCAATGATAACTGTATTTTCTTCTCGCATTGCTTCATAAAACTCTTTTGGTTCTAAATACTTTCCTGTTGTTTCTTTCGGATTGATATCATCTTCTAAACGAAGTGTAACAAGCTCTGGACGAGGACGCACATGCATTTTTTTAAACGCATGCTCATCCGCTTCATCCACTTTAAAAACGATTCCAGCAAATCGTGGATCGTTCTTCATTGCTTCCATATATTTCTCTGTTTGCCCGACAGTACCTGAGGCCGTTCCGTTAATCCCTTCTTCTGCTACAAGAATTCTCCCTTTTAACTCAAGTGAATTACAAAATTCTAAATGCTGAGCAGCAAACTCTTCAGGGTTCTCAATTGTAGTGTACATGTAATACAGCAGTACTCTGTATGGTTTTGTATTTAACATTTTATTTTTACCACCTATCTAATTCGATATTTTAAAATCATGTATAAGTTAACGATCATATCGGAACATATAAGAATAAGAAAAGATTTGTTACCTATTGTTCAAATAACCTTCTCCTATTTACAATGTTTTCCCTGAAGTTAACGCAAATGAAAAACGAGATCACATAACAATCCAATACGGTTGTAATGTAATCCCAATATATTATATAACATACAAATTAGTTTCCAGCAATTAATATGCTGTGAATCCTATTTTACAATTGAAAGCACTTTTTTCCACTCCATATTGTAAGTCAACTCTCTTTATTCTCCTACAATCCCTAAAGTTATAACTGTATGTGAGCTATTTTATTTATTTTTGTTACATAGTTATTCCGATCACACATTTTATTGTATACAGTCATATAATTTGCATTAAGGAAACAGTTATGTTCAAATAAAAACATCATCTAAAATATCTAAATGTATTGAAATAGAACAAAAGAATAAATACAATAATTGCATCAAGTTAAGAAACTAAAGGGGAAAACTACTATGAATAAAGATATAACAAAAGATGAACATGTCCCTCCTCAAAGTACAACAATTCAATCTGCCCACCTAGCTTTAAGTGGCGAAACAAAAGGATTAAAAAAATTATTGCCTTTTCTTGGCCCTGCATTCATCGCATCCGTAGCTTATATTGATCCAGGAAACTTCGCTACAAATATTGCGGCAGGTTCACAATATGGTTATTTATTACTTTGGGTGATTCTAGCTTCCAATTTAATGGCCGTATTAATTCAGTCTCTATCAGCAAAGCTCGGAATTGCTACCGGAAAGAACCTGCCTGAAGTTGCTCGTGAACATTTTCCAAAACCCGTTTCAATTGGTTTATGGATACAAGGAGAACTCGTTATTATAGCTACTGATTTAGCTGAATTTATCGGTGCTGCGTTAGGATTATATTTACTGTTTGGTATTCCAATGTTACCCGCTGCTTTAATTACTGCAGTTGGATCATTCATTATACTGGAGTTTCAACGCAGGGGCTTCCGTCCATTAGAAGCTGTTATTACAGGAATGGTCTTTATCGTTGTTATTGCATTTGGTGTACAAGTGTTTTATGCGAAACCAGAGCTAAGCCCTCTTCTTTCAGGACTGTTTATTCCTAAATTTCAAGGTGTAGATAGCATTTTACTTGCAGCTGGAATTTTAGGCGCAACAGTAATGCCACATGCGATTTATCTACATTCTGCTTTAACACAACGCCGCGTAGTCGGAACAACAGATGAACAGCGCAAAAAGATTTTCCGCTTTGAATTCATTGATATCATTATTGCAATGGTGATTGCTGGAGCGATTAATGCAAGTATGCTAATTGTAGCAGCTGCCTTGTTCTTCAAAAACGGATTACATGTTAAAGATTTAGATGTCGCTTTTAATGAGTTTAGCAATTTAGTTGGCCCTGTATCAGCTAGCCTTTTTGGGATTGGATTGTTAGCTGCTGGTTTATCTAGTTCTTCTGTTGGTACAATGTCTGGTGATATTATTATGCAAGGATTTATCCGCATGCATATTCCTTTATATTTAAGACGATTTATTACAATGATTCCACCTCTTGTTATTATTGCGTTAGGAGTGAATCCAACTCATGCCCTTGTCATGAGTCAAGTTGTATTATCATTCGGAATCGCATTTGCATTAGTACCTCTTATTATGTTTACAAGTAACAAAAAGATTATGGGTGTGCTAGTGAACCATCGCATTACAAACGCAATTGCTTGGCTAATTGCTGCGTTAGTTATCGCTTTAAATATTTTCTTGCTGTATCAGACATTTACTGGTCAATAAAAAAGAAGATCTCATCCAAATGTAGATGAGATCTTCTTTTTTATTTCAACAGTAACGTTACATATTCTCTCTTTTGTATTCGGCTTCATCTTATATTCGTTCAAAAAGATTTCACTCAACTGCTAAGACAATACCTGGCACAATCTATTCATGAGTATTCTACAAAGCTCCGCGAGGATCCAGCAGTAAAGAAAACTCAATACACATATTATTGCAATAACTTTCGAATCCATAGTTGTATCAACAGTAGGGCCTAGCACTGGAAAACGAAATACATACAAAAGCATTATAATACCTGTAAGTAAACATATTGATGAAAAGGAAACAACCACAACTCTCCTCTTAAATTGTAAAAAGGCCGCCCCCATCGCTATACCTAATAAACCTGTTGTAAAGGGAAAGATAATTAGTTCACTCGGCTGAATAATAAATAAAAGGAAAATCGTAAGGGTATAAGAAAGGATTCCCTGGCGGATAGAAAAGCAAGTAGTTAAAAAAATTGGTAAGGTCGCTAGAATACTAATCAGAAAGCCTATACCAGGCATAAAGCCCCCCGCTGATTGAAACATAGCGGCAAATGTGCTCAATACAGCTGTAATAACTAACTTGGTTGCAAGGGCCATCTTTCTTACGTGAACATAGTTTGCATCTGTCTCTATCATCGATTGATACCAATAACGAACAAACTGATCGATTCAAACACCCCCTAAAAACATCCAATTCGTCACTTTCTATACTATTCATTCCCTTGCGCTTTATGCTGTATTGCCTGTTAGTAATCAATTGGAATGAGGACTGTCCCTCCGTGAATATTCAAAAATAGAAGCTTTTTCTAAGGGGTACAATGTATCGGGCGGATACTATGAAAAGAATTTTAAAGCCAGAAGATATCTTAGTTCCATTAGGATATGGAATTGAAGTATTTGCTAAAAAGCTTATAACTCCCATTAACTTAACGTTTACAGATTGATGGTAAGGTGTTAGTGCTTACTCCAACCTGAAGAAAAGTAATAGCTGAGGGATTTCTCCTGCCACTTTCCGGTGTTACTTTTTATAAAGGGAATATCTATCAAATCCTATAGTTATAAATCATGGAACAATTTCAAAAACAGTACCTTGGTTAAAATCAGTTACTTTCATAGAGCCATAAACTCCTAAATATAGTCTGGTTTGATCCAGATTCGTTCCCAAATTAACATAATAAGCTGATTGAGACCCAAAATTATAATCCGTTTCAATAACACTAAAATCATTTAGTTTACAATTTGTACTTCCCCTGGTATAAGCTAAAACTCCTCTAACCGGAGGTCGAGATTCTTCATTCTTGGCAAGATCGGTAAACACGACGCTTCCCGTTAAATTTGGGATTTCATTCCCCATATATGGCTGGACTCCTGTAAGTGCAGTTCCTCCAAACTTATCGGGTCGGGGATCTTTATGAAAATAACTAGTTAAAGGCTGAAGACGCCCTACTAAAGTTTTTACTGCTTCATTGTAATAAGCAATTGTTTTCTCAACCAAAGTCGGATTTGCAGAACAGCCCTTTATAAACGAAGTAGGAAAAGCACCTTCCCACCCTCGCCAGCCAAAGTTAATAAATCCTTCTTGGTCAGTTAAAGAAGCTTGAATAAGCTGAGTAACCGGTATTGGTTTATAATGAACGAATGAAAAAATCGACTCTACCAGGTCCTGTCCGACAATCCCCACATATTTGATATACTGATTATAAAACCTTTGAAATGAAATGCCTGTTATATTGCGAACCCCTTTGGCAATTACCGTAAGCGTTTCCTGGATAGATGAGGGAAGTTCATTAAAGCGCGTGACTACGGGTGGATTATTAATAAATGTATTCTTAACTACATCAATTTCAATTATTTTACCAGCTATCTCCATATCATTCTGACTTAAATTAAATGGATCATAGCCTGCCCCACCATCTCCAGTTGTTAAAACAAGTTTTCCGGTTTCAGGTGAAAAGTTTAAGCTATTGACACCATTATGATTAAAAAATGGTCTTCTTAAGTTAAGTAATGTCCGTCGTTTTTGAGGTTGACCATTCGATTGTAAAATCCATTCTTCAACTGTATCAATATGATCATATTGCGTTTCTCTATTTGTCCACCTTAGGTTTAAAGTACTGGAATCACATGGGTTAGGCTTAAAATGTTCAGAAAGGGCACCTGGACCTTGTGTTCCAGCTACTGAATAATGAAGATAAAACAGACCGTTATAATAAAATTCTGGGTGAAATGCTAGCCCTAGCAATCCCCGTTCATCATATCCACTACCAGAAACACCTTCCTCAGAAGTACCTAATTTTATGACTCGCGGGCGAATATCTAAAAAAGTCCTTATAACTCCGTTTCCTATGTAAAAAATCTCTCCTACCTGGGTTGCAATAAATAATCTTTCAATTGAGTCACCCGGAAGTATAGCTGTTTTCAAAACGGTGGGTAAATTTATCTTACTTACAATGGGCCGTAAACTAACTTTAACTTTTATCAACTAACTTTACACCCCTTTTTAATGTTTTCTATCATAAGAATATGATTAGAACTGTTCTATTAGTATCAAATTTGGACCAGGGATTCCCTCAAGAATATGGCCCTTTAACGGAACAACTCTATGTCACTAAATAATTCCTTAATCCACTTTTTATTCAGATGTTCTTTTTGTTCTAGTCAAAAAGAACATCTTCTGACAAAAATACCTAGGAGGGTAAAGGTTCACAATTTTTTTATAAACATCACGACTTTATTTCAAATCAACAATAACCCCGCCCTAATTTTAAGGCGGGGTTAAAATAATATACCAAATCGGATTCCATATTAATTATTTTTCTCCTTTTTTAAATCGATTTGTTTTTGTATTTCATTCTGTGCTTCATCACTCATTTCAAATGCATATATATGAGACCAGTACTTCTTGGTTAAAGGATCGTATTCCACCCTTACTGTGACATCTTTTTTGGAATCTTCGTTTAAATAACCGTTAATTTTTATTTCATGCACTGGATTCGATGGTCTATTTTCTTTCTTGTTTGAGTTTATACTCTTTTCAAATGTTTGTTTAACGAGTGTTAAATTTAAATTGTACTTCTCTTTTAAAAATTGAATTGCCTCAGATTCAGCATTTTTTCGGATGTTCGTTTCTTCTTCAGAAGTAAGAGCTTCCTGTTTCGCCTTCTCTTCAGCCTGTTGGTTATTTTTAGATAAATTCATTCCTCCTGCATTTTCTTTTGAATCAAAATCAATCAACCATTTTTCCTGTTTATAATGCGCTTCAATAGAAGCTGTACAGGAATACCCATTTATTTTTTCGTCTTTTTGTTTATCGCAGTTTAATAATTCATATCTAATCTCTAAAATAGGATATTCGGGACTCCCTGTACCCTCATTCCATTCCAGCATACTTTGTTTAAGCTCATCCGTAATCTTAATAGGACCATTGTTTTTTTCTACTGCCTCTTTTACCTTTTCTATGATGTGTTGCTCTTTTACTTGTTCTGTAAATATGTATTTTTCTTCATGATTACCATAAATGCTTAAAGGGATCTCTAAAGCAAGCCATAGGATCAACCAAGATAATGCATAATAAGTCAACATTCGCTTTACAGAGAATATTCGAAACATGGCAAGTACAGCGCCAATACATATTAGGGGTAAACCTATATAAAGTAATGGAACTGTAATTATAAATGTAAAAGCTGTCATGAGAAGAATACCGTAAATCAAACTGTTATATTGCGGGATACCCATGTTGTATGCAGATATAATTAAAACCCAGATGTAACTTGTTGAAACGAGAAAAGCGATTGTATAATACAGCTTATTTCTTCTGTTTTTCTCTGCCATTTTTTCACCACCTTTGCCATATTAAAAATCTATATTTTAGTTTAACATAATAGCCCATTAAAAAATTATCTATTCTGAAAATACAATGCTGTGAATGGTGAAAAATTAATTTTCCACCATTCATCTCAGAGCTTATTTTTAAAATGACTTTATGATTCATACAGCTTAATCATTCCGATGTTGGATTGAAATAAAGTTTGAGTGAAAAGTAGCTAAAAACTTTGATTTCATCATAAAAAAACCTCGTATTTTGATTAAAATGCGGGGGCTAAAATTTTGCAAGCTATATATTTTTATAATAAAGTTTAATGATTTCGGTAAGCGAATAGTTATGATTCGCCCTCCCGTTTCTTATTCCTCCAAACATAATTTATACTGTATCAACTTAACCTTTTTGTCTAAATAAATTTCACTACCAATACGACTAACCTCAGTAAAACCTAATTTCCCCATCATCTTCCTTGAACGGAGATTTGTTTCATGCGTTTCACCGTAAAATATAGTGATTCTTAATTCTTTGACTGCATGATGGATTAGACTATTAACAGTTTGAGTACCAATTCCCATGCCCCAGAGTTTGCTATCCCCAATAGCAATACCAATTTCAGCACTATTATTTCTTATCTTTGCTAAATCTGCATAGCCAATAAGTCTATTATTATATTCAATTCCAAAACGAATAAAATCATTTCGTTGCTTATCTACACAATGATTCCACCATTGAAATAATTCATCTTTATCTCTATTTTTTTGCCAGCCATTTGCTTCACAAAATCGTTCATCTTTATTCCAATTTAAAACAACGTCATAATCCTCTAATTTTAATGCCCTAAAAGAAATTCCTTTAGCATTTTCATCAATTTCCATTTCTTTCACCTACCATTAACAGCACTTTTTTTCGCGTTAATATCGTAACATTCTCACTTTTGTCATATAGGATAAAAAGAAAATATGATATTCAATTTCAATTAAAATCACATTTTTAATCAAACTGTATTCCAAGGCTACAGTTGTTAAAAGCGGGGGAATCGTCTTGAAAATAAGCTCGCCGTTATAAATCCGCATTTTCCTGACGGTACCCCTCATCTATCAACTTAAGATTTTGAAATGCATCAAAACGAATTTTTTTCTTTCCACTTTTATTCATGAGAATTAAGTTCACTTTTTTCGCTTTAGGATACAACCTTTTTTACTTAATGGCGATGTATAGTGACCCACAAGTTAAAAAACATCATTTTAATGTTTTTTAACTTGTGGGAGTAATAGAACAGATTTCTTAGCAAATTTCAGGAACCCAACTGTAGTAAACGAATTAAAAATGCTAATTTTCTACATAACCGTTTGTCAAGGATACCTATTAAAGGTCATATCCATCATTCGGGAACATTCTTGTTATTTGGAACTATTTCTGGCTACGCTGCATTTCTTGCTTCTCCATATAACTACGCATCTGTCGCATATATTTAGGTGCGTCCATCGGATTCCCCGCGATCATTTCAATGATACAGAGTCTTTCGGCACTTTCCACCTTACTTTGGACTTCAGAACCTCCGAAAGAGCCTAGGTACATTCCGATATAATTTGGATGGCTCTCGTCGAATGCCCCCTTCCCATACATCATCGTTGCAACAGGAACGTTCATGGCGTCGACCAGCTGCCGAGCTGCTGTCTGAAGCCCGAAACGCATTGTTTTCACATCCACCAGGATAACCGGACGCTTTGCACGCTCCAGCAGCCGATGGACATGATTCACCGCAGCCTGAAGGGTTTTCAGGTTGGACGTTGGACGTGGTGGTACCGGCTCTTTCCGGACCGCGATCGCCTTGTTCACTAAATCATCGGCTACAACCAGGTATACCGGTTTTTTCTTTTCCTTAGCAATGCGAATCGCAGCCGGAATTTCAATCTTGGCGTTTTCCGGCGTAAGTACTGCGGTATAAGCCGTAATCTGCTCATACACCTTGCGGAAGACATCAAAATTTCCATCCATTAGGGTGTGGTACATCAGCTTGTGCTCTTTTTGATCCTTCTCAGGAGGCGCACCCACAATGTGAATAATTGGCACATGCTCGCTGTTGGCTCCCTCTATCGCATTGCAGGCGCTAAGCTCCCCGACCCCAAAGGTCGTAATAAGAGCGGATATTCCTTTGATTCTTGCATAGCCATCTGCGGCATAGCCCGAGTTTAATTCGTTCCGCCCTTCTATAAAACGGATACCGTTATAACACTCCAAGGTATCAAGAAGTGTAAAATTATAGTCCCCTGCGACGCCGAAAATTTCGGTAATGCCCTCCAGTTTCAAGCAATCGAACAAATACTGGCCAACCGCTTTTTGAGCCGTCCTGCTTTGCAAACCAAAGCTGCCCGCATTTATTATGTTGTCCATCGCTTGCTCACTCCTTATCCATTTCTTTGGCTTGTCTTGTTTTATAGCACTCTTTTTGAGAATTCCTTTTCATCAAACAGGTTATCCGCCGTGCTGAGCTAAAGATACTATCATAAGTCATTCAACGTAGTTTTAGGGAGGTAGTTAACACTAGCACAAATGTGTTATGAAGGAGTAACCGGTGCAAAAAAACGTTGAAATTAGAGATGTATTTCTTATAACAAAAAATGTCCATCACAGAGAAAGAACAAACTCCGAATTATTTACTTTAAAATTTAAAAAAGAGCCAATACTTCTGTATCAAGTAATTAGCTCTTTTCAACCTTATTATTTTTCAGCTATAAAAGCATGTTTATACGTATACACCCCACCAAATTGGTGCTTCTCAATACCTTTGACATATTCCTTCTGTATATATGCTGAACCAGTATGATAAAGCGGGGCAATTGCAGCATCTTCCAAGACTACTCGCTCTGCCTCTTGTAAGGTCTCCCATCTTTTCTGTTGGTCTTGTACAATATCATATTTTGCTTTCTTTATAAGATCATCATAATAAGAATTCGAGTACTCCATCTTATTATTAGAATTATTTGTCGTAAATAATTCTAAGTAACTTATCGGGTCTTTATAATCTGGCCCCCACACTACCATAGATATATCATATTGCCCTGTTTGTTCTAGCTGTAATTTTTGCTTAAATGGTTGCTGTTTAATCTGCACTGTTAAACCTACTAAATTCTTTTCGAGTTCCTCTTTTATATATTCAGCTATACGCTTTGCATTATCTTGTTCAAATGTCAGAAACTCAACTGTAATACTTTCTGTGCCAAGCTCTTTTTTAGCGTCTGTCCAAAGTTTTTTTGCTTTTTGCAAATCATATCTAGCAATATTTCCATTCTCCTTTCTAAAATCCTTCCCAGTTGCTTCATTCTTATATCCTTTTGGGATCAGACCTTGTGCAGGAGTTGCACCATTATTTATAAAGTGCTTTACAAATTCCTCTTTATTCAATGCTAAAGAAATAGATTGGCGAACTTTTTTATTTGCTAGTGTAGCATTTCTTTCATTAAGTCGAAGCATCGCTATGGCTGACTCACTTGACACATGTAGCCCCTTGTTGTTTTTGTATTGTTCTACAAATGTAGAATTAATAGGCACACGGTCAAGAGTACCAGATTCATATAAATTTACAGCCGTCATTGTATCTTTTACAATATGGAAGTTTATTTCATCTAGCTTCACTTTCCCTTTATCCCAGTAAGTATTATTTTTCTTTAATTGAAATTCTTGTTCATGCTTCCATTTTTCTAACACAAACGCTCCATTATATATTAGGTTATTAGGCTCTAATCCATAACGATTTCCTTGTTCTTTCACAAATGATTCATGCTGTGGTAAATAAATAGGCAATGCTAATAATTGCAGTAAATACGGAACAGGCTGTTCTAACTGTACTTCTAGCGTATAATTATCTAATGCCTTTACTCCTAGTCGATCAGTAGCCAATGTACCTTTATTTATTTCTTGTGCGTTTTTTATATAAAATAACATGTACGCATATTGAGAGGCTGTTTCAGGACTCAATGTCCGTTTCCAAGCAAAAGTAAAATCATGTGCTGTTACTGATTCACCATTTGACCATTTTGCATCTTTACGCAAATGGAATGTATATCTTTTCCCATCTTCACTTTTCTCAAATGACTTCGCCACACCAGGTACGGGGTTATCTTGATTATCTAGTACATATAACCCTTCAAATATATTTTGCATCACATGTGATGATGTACCATCCATCGCTTTGGCTGTATCAAGAGAAGGGATTTCTTCTGATACTGTTACGTTTAACACTTGTTTTTGATCCTCTTTATTAACTTTATTCGCTTTACTACTACAAGCCGATAAAATTAAAGATGTGACAAGTGAAATTGCTAGTAAGCGGCTCTTTTTCTGCTTCATGAATTTTTCTCCTTAAATTCGAATAATATTATAAAACGCTATACATTATAGCAGAAAGACTAGTATAAAGTCGTGTTATTCTGTTGAATATTTATTCGTTTCACATAAAATTCACAAAAAAACGCTCTCCTCTTGTATTTCATTAAAAAGGATAGCGTTCTTTATCAATTTGTCTATTTCAATTACATCTTCAACCCTCGTTTATAACGACTCGCTTCAAAAATAATTCGCTCTTCATCTAATGTTTTACATTCACCGTTCCACACAATGTGCTTTCCGTTAATTACAACATCTGATATATCTTTCCCACTCGCGGCATAAACAAGGTGTGACAATACTTCTTCCGCCGGTTGCAAATGTGGCTTATTAGATGGATCAATTGTAATAAAGTCGGCACATTTTCCTACCTCAATTGAACCTGTTTGTTTCATTCCAATTACTTCTGCCGCACTTTTTGTGGCTAATGAAAGAGCTGTTTCAACGGGTAGTGCAGTTGCATCCTTATGGATACCTTTTTGCAATAAAGTGGCAACGCGGAGCTCTTCAAACATATCTAGGTTATTGTTAGATGCAACACTATCTGTGGCAATACCAACTTTGATTCCCGCTTCTAACATTGTCTTAACATCTGCTATACCAGATCCTAATTTCAAATTACTATTAGGATTATGAGCAACACGAACATCATGTTCTGCTAAGAAAGCGCGCTCATTTTCATTTAGCACAACCCCGTGTGCAATAACTGTCGGTCTCTGAAATAAACCACAACTTGCCACATACTCTACTGGACGTTTGCCATATTGCGTTTCAATATCACGTACTTCACGCTCTGTTTCCGAAAGATGGATGTGAACCATTGTCTGATTTTCCATCGCAATGCGTGCACACTCTTCTAGCATTTCTGTAGAACATGTATATGGACTATGAGGGGCAATCATTGTTGTTAACATGTCGCCTTCACTGTAATATTGTTTTACATATTTCTCCGCATCTTGAATTGCTTTCTTCTCATCCTCTTTCGTTCCAAAGCTAAATAAAGTTCTTGAAACTGCAGCACGCATTCCACTCTTACGGACCGTTTCCATAATAGTATCTTGATCTACACCAATCGGATTAAACATATCAGAGAATGTTGTTGTCCCACTCTTCACCATTTCTAATAAACCAAGTTCTGTACTCGCAACAGCAAGTTCTGGAGTAAATTGACTTTCCAGTGGCCAAATTCTTGTTTCAAGCCACGGCTGGAGCAGCATATCATCACCAATGCCACGTAAAAGAGTCATTACAACATGTGTATGCGTATTCACAAGACCTGGCAATAACCACTTTCCTTTTAAATCGATTACTTCATCCACTTGATCCTGATTAGAAAATTCTCCATTTTGTACTTCTATAATCTTATCATCTTCTACGATGATATATCCGTTTCGTAACACTTCATTCTGTTCATTTAGCGTTGCAATCGCAGCGCTTACATAAGCTGTTTTCAAAAGTTTTTCCCCTCTCAACTCTATAAAGTATATTCCTTTCGATAAGTTACCACCATTATAGTAACTTATTAAACATTGAGAGTCAAAAGATATTTCACTTCAGACAAATTCTATTGCATAAAGATATGCACTTTTTGTTTTAAAGTATAATATTGCCTTTCATTCGTGTCTGCAAATGCTTCTTCTCTATTAGAAGGAATGTCCATATAAGTTATCTCTTCAAAAAATTGTGATGATGTAAAATCATATCGTTTGCCATTTATCATATTGTAAAAATGCCAAACTTCGTCAACTTGCGTCTTCTTTATTTCTTCTCCAAACAAATCGTGTATAACAAGTGCTGTTACACCGCATTGCCCTTTTGCTGGATTTTCTATCGTCCACTTTGAGCTTGTTTCAATTGACCACGACTTTTTTAAGATTTCGTACACCTCTGCAAACTTTAACTCATTCATTTTCTCAGCATCCCCTATGTAATATCGATTCTATACATCATATTGTAAAAGTGGCAAAATCCGATTTTTAAAAACAGTTGAAGGTGTCTCACCGATTAATTTTGCGCCCATTTTCATATAATACCCTTTTGCATTTGGATCACTATCAATTGTAAATCTCTTAATTCCCAAGTTAGCTGCTCTTTCTACAACACTTTGCCATAAAAGTTTCCCATAACCTTTCCCCTTATAATTTGGATGTAAATATAAGAAATCAAGAGCATCCTCTTCTTTACGCAAAAACGAGAAAAAACCAATTTTTACTCCTTGATTTTCTAAAACATATACGTAGTTATTGACAATATACGCTTCTGTAATTGTTAAATCTTCCTTACATGCTAATATAAATTCTTCGCTGTAATCCCAAGTTGCTTTTGAATTTAGTGCTAGTTCACTTAATTCATTTGCTTCGTTTAATAACGCTTCCCTTACTTTCATTTCTCCCTCTCCTTTTGTAGCTATGTCTTGAAAATCTCTTTCTATATATTCTACATTTATAAACTCACTCACGATTCCCCTCCAATTTCTTAAAATAAAAGTCTCACTTCTACAAAAAGTGAGACTTTTATTTTATGCGTTATGTTCATTTAACCAAGCTATCAAATCTTGAAATACTTCATCCCTATTCACTTCATGAAACATTTCGTGCCTTCCATTTTCATATAAACGAAGTGTTACATCTTTCACACCGCATTTTTTATACATATCGTACACCTCTCTTACACCTTTCCCCATGTCGCCCACCGGATCACGATCTCCAGAAAAAATGTGTATCGGAAGGTCTTTAGGTGTTTTTTTATATTCCTCTAGTTTATTCACTTCAAGCACACCGTTAAATAATTCACGATAAAAACTTGTTGAACAAATAAAACCACATAATGGATCTTCTATGTATCTATCAACTTGATTTGTATCTGAAGAAAGCCAATCAAACTTTGTACGATTCGGTTTAAAGTTCGAATTAAAATTTCCAAATGATAAAAAGTTTAACATTGGACTTTTTGTTTTTGCGCCACGTAGCTTCATTTCAACTGTTGCCACTTTATGACCTACTACACCTAAAAACCCAGGATTTCCACCTGTCCCAGAAATAAGGAATCCATCATATAGTTCACCACGAAGTTGCACAGCACGTCTAGATAAGAAAGAGCCCATACTATGTCCTAATAAAAAAAGCGGACAATTATGTTCATTACGAATAAGTTCCGATAAAAAGATTATGTCAGAAACAGCTTGATCCCAGCCAATATTCGGTTCAAAATGGCCGTAATCCTCTTCTTGTTTTGCTGTTTTTCCATGTCCCCGGTGATCATGAGCATACACACCATAACCAGCCTTCAATAAAGCATCAATATACTCTGTATAGACACCAGCATGTTCCGTCATACCATGTGCAATTTGTACAATTCCACGAATTTCACTTTCCGGTAGCCACTTACGTAAATAAATTTCCGATCCATCCAATACCGTAACAAAGCTTTCCTGTATGTTCATTTTCACACCCTCCAAATCCATTATGTATATTTTTATAAAATGAATGAGTATTCATTATTCTTACTATGTATTATATGCAATTGTTTTCGTAATGACAAACACTGTATTTTCTAAACGAATCCTCAAATTATTATCTTGACGAACAAGAAATATGATTATATAGTTACTTACATAAAGTAACTATATAATCATATTTCTAGGAGGGAACCATTATGATACCATCATTATTTTTAGCACACGGCTCACCAATGCTTGCTATTCAAGATACAGACTATACACGTTTTCTAAAAACACTTGGAGAAACATATAAACCAAAAGCAATTGCTATTTTTACAGCACACTGGGAAACTGAAGTATTAACCATCTCATCTTCAGATGATGAATATGAAACAATTTATGATTTCGGCGGATTCCCTCCCGAATTATATGAAATACAATATAAAGCAAAAGGTTCTTCAGCCATCGCAACAATGCTCGAAACAAAATTTAAACATAAGGGGATTCCAGTTCACAAAGATACAACTCGAGGGTTAGATCATGGTTCATGGACACTATTACATCGTATGTATCCAAAAGCTGATATACCTGTCGTTCAAGTTTCAGTAAATCCATTCCTTCCCGCAAAAAAGCAATATGAAATTGGACAGGCAATTCAAGGACTTGGACAAGAGGATATTTTAGTAATCGGCAGCGGTGTTACTGTGCATAATTTACGTGCACTCAAATGGGATCAAACAACGCCTGAAAGTTGGGCTGTTGAATTTGATGACTGGATTATAAAACATATGCAAAATAACGATAAAAATTCATTGTGTAACTGGGAAACCGCTGCTCCTCACGCACGTTTAGCCGTTCCAAGAGCAGAGCACTTTGTCCCACTTTTCATTGCTATGGGAAGTGGGAATACTGAAGGTAAAGTGATTCATCGTAGCTATGAACTTGGAACATTAAGTTATCTTTGCTTTCAGTTTTAATTAATTTAAAACAAAAAGGATGAAGCACCGTTCACTTCATCCTTTTTATTCAATCTTTACAACCTTTATAATTCACCTTATTAACTAGCTTCCAAATGCTCTTTTTCTGATTCCATTGCGCTTTTACTATTAAAATATACCCAAATGCAAGCCAAGAATAAAAGCGATGCTGTAGAGAAGAATACATATTGAAATCCAGCATGTGCGGCAATCTGTCCTCCGAGTACTGGTCCAATCATATTTCCTAAAAACTGAAAGGATTGATTATATCCAAAAATACGTCCAGTCACATGTTGTGGTGTATGTTGTTTAAGTAGGGTTTGTACGGAAGGTAACAATCCAGCTTGTGCAATCCCTAATAGAAAACGCAATATTAATAATTGCCAAGCAGCTGTCACAAACGCTTGTGGAATAAAAACAATTCCTGCGACGCACAATGCTACAATTAACGTTTTTTGAGGGCCAATATGATCCGATAATCTTCCGAGTTTAGGAGCTGCTAAAATGACTGCTAGACCTGTTGCAGATATCACCGCCCCCGCAATTATCTCAATATGATCCATATGAGGACCCGCTAAATGTTTCACATACAACGTAATAATAGGTTGTATGGACATATTTGCAAGTTGAATCATAAAAGTTGCTACAAATAGGCTTATAATAAAATGTTTCGCCGGGACCATCGTCCATACTTTTTTTGGTTGCTCTTTTTTTGCTTGAACAGAATGATTCGATTCATGTAAAAAGAAAAAAACAATTAAGAATGAAAGAAATAAAAAAGCACCCGTTACTAAAAATACATGACGCATTCCGATTAATTCAGACAAATAGCCACCAAGCATCGGGCCAAGTAAGGAACCACTTACACCACCGGTTGATATAGTAGAAATTGCCCAACCTGAATGCTCTTTCGGTGTTTCTGCTGCTATAAATGTGATTGCAGTCGAAAGAAATCCTGACACTGCCCCCATAAAAAAACGAAGTGCAACTAATTGATATACATTTGTAACAAATCCCATAAGCGTCATAATCATCGCCATACCAAGACTCGCACGAATAAGCATCAATTTCCGGCCATGTATATCACCGAGTTTCCCCCATATCGGCGATACAATTGCGCCCATTAAAAATGTTACACCAAATGCAATTCCTGACCACTGTGCAATTTCAGATGTTCCCGTTACGCCTAGATCCTCAATATAAAAGGATAAGAATGGTATCACTAAGCTCATACCTGCCGCCGTAGTAAAACAACCAAGCCAACAAATCATTAAATTTCTTTTCCAGCTGGCCATTTTCGCACCTTCTTTCTTAGATACCCATTCTACACCTTTCTACTGAAAAAGTTTAGCAATACGATTCAAAAGAACATATACGTTATTGAAATAAACTAGCAGTTCAGCTTAATAAGAAAAATCCTGCATTTTCACTATAGGATTTTGATTAAATCTTATTCAAAAACTGCAATAACATGTAAGAACAATAAACAACCCTCCTATTGCTTCTGTAACATTTCTACTCAAAGTAATCTCTATATAATATGTATTACTTGCGCATCACAACTCTCCTCGTAAAACTCAATCGGACCTGCCTGACCACTCACTGCATATCCATAACCAATTTGCTTCATTTCAGCCAAGCATCTATGTAATAGTTCTCTTCCTACACCATTTACACGATTATTTTTAGCGATTCCCATCGGTCCAAACAGCCCCTCCTTTCCTCTTACAACATCATAACAAGCAAAACCAATAATCTTTTTCTCTTGCACTGCGATATACATTGGAATTTCTTGATATATTTGAAAACCATTATGAATTGCATCAATCCATCTTTCTCCAAATTCAAACATAACAAATTGAAGAAGTTCTTCTAAATCAGATTGAACAACTCGTCTAACATTGCAAAAGGCATGTTTCATACTTGTTGGTATTTCATAACTATTCAAATTTACAGTCATATCTCTTGGTACTGAAACAATCTGTAAAATACTTTGTTTCATATCTTCGTCTATTAGACTTGCAATTGTCTCATCTTGCTGAAGGATCACGCTTAAAATATGTCCTTCATTCAGATATAATTGATTAAATCGCGCCATCTTATGTTTAGCTAATTGTAATATCTCCATTATTTTATAAGAAACTTTGTATCCTTGTACTTCTATATATCTTTTATCCTGAAAGCCCGCCTGTTGTAATTGTACAAATTCCGTTACAAAATCTAGCCCTATATTATGAAATAAATACATATATAATTCACTACAAACCCCTGTTCCTTCTTTATACGCTCCCATAAATAAATCTAACGGACGAATGATGTATTCATTATATTTAGATTCTTTGCTTGCAATTTGAAACATTCTATTTACTCGTTTTGTGAACTGGGATTCTCTCATATGTATTCTCCCTTTTACAGCAACTGTTTAAATATATACTTAACTCCCGTATCATCAGACTTTATATCCCATTCAATATCCATCTCTTTCGTCATAACTGCAATAATGGATAATCCAATTCCCGCACCTTTATTTGGCGAATGAGTATTTTGAAAACCTGGCCCATGGTCAACAACTGTAATTGTTTTTTCCTCATGGTTTACATATACTCCTATAAATTTCCCATCAGCTGCATGCCTAACTACATTTTGAATTATATTATCTATAATTCTTTGAAACCAATTTTCATCGATGTTCCAAAACAATTGCTTTTCCGGAATCACAATATCAACCTCAAAACCTTTCTCATCTAATATGTCATACCATGATGCAACAAGCTTTCTCATTAAACGTGTCATATCCGATCGTTCTGGATGATATGGATATTTCTTTGCCGTTATTAAAGAATAAGATAATAAATTCTCAATTAATTCTGCCACATAATTTATTTTTTCGTCCATTAACATCATTGTTTGATACCCTTTTACCGAAATCACTTCTTCTTTCAATGAATCTATTTGTGCACGCATTATCGTTAATGGTGTCCGTAAATCATGAGAAAGATCGGCAATTAATTTTCTACGAAATTGTTCCTCTTCCTCCTCCTTCAATCGACTTTGCAGTAAAGCCTCTACCATACGATTAAAAGACTCTTCTAATAAACCGATCTCGTCTTGCTTTGATATAGAAATTTTTGATGGAAGTGTCTGGTCATGAGGAAGTTCCATTGCTTTTTGTAGCTTTAATAATCTTTTTCTAATCTTAAGAAAAAAGATGATAGAGATAATGATAAACGTCGTAAAACATCCAATAATAACCATTCTAAAAACAATTTCATATCTTTCACGTATTTGAGCAATTGGTGCTTTCACATATTTCCTCGGAATTTGAAATACCATAAACGCCCCTTGTTTCTCTTTTCCAATGTAAGATACAACTGTAAATGGATCCCCTTCAAAACTCCTTTTCATAAACGCAACTGCATCACTTGCACTCCACTCCTGTGGAACATTTTGTTTTTCAGGAATTTGAAGGTTTGTTTTCCCTTGACTATCCACCCAAAACATTGATCCTTCTGGATATTTTTCTTGAAACTCTCGAAAAGTTCGCTCAATTCCTTCAGAATTTTTTTCGTGTAAATCTATCGCTTTATTTCTCCATTCCTCTTCTATTTGCACACTTGAATATGCAACTTTAAAATCTTCTATCCACTCTATATATTTAATAAAGAGAAACGAACTGAGTGGGACAATAAGAGGTAACATTATAATCGCTATAAATATGATAAATAGGTACTTTCGTAATAATGATGTACTTTTTATCATACTTTACACCGATAGCCTATCCCACGTATTGTTTCTATTATTTGAGGGCTACTAGGGTTTCTTTCTATTTTTTCGCGTAAATGACGGATATGAACCATCAATGATTTATCCCCTTCTATGTAGGATTCATTCCATACCGCTTCAAAAATTTGTTCTTTCGTTAATGTACGATTCATATTCTTCATCAAATAAAAAAAGATTTGATGCTGCTTTCCTGATAAAACAATTTCTTCACCCGTGTTTGTATCAACAATCCGGTATTCTTTCATAAATACTTTTAAATGTTTCACATGTTGCACTTCTGCTCCATCTTTATTGTACCGCCTTAATAAAACTTCAATACGTGCCATTAACTCTTTTGGATGGAATGGCTTTGTTATATAATCATCAGCAAATGTTAATCCATATATTTTATCTTCTAATGTTGTTCTTGCAGTTAGCATAATAATAGGGGTATCTGGATATTCCCTTTTAAAACGTTGACCAAGTGTAAAACCATCAAGACCTGGCAACATAACATCTAAAACAATAACATCTGCTATTTCACATACTTCATTGGCACCATTCTCTGAAGTAAACCATGCAACTTCATACTCTTGTTTTTGCAGTTCCCTTTTGACCCATTCCCCAATCTCAAGATCATCCTCAACATATAAAATGTGTGTCATTTTTTCACCCTCATATATAAATTTAACCGTTCTCTTCCATCATAAGAAATACAACACGATTTGAAAACCAATACACTCCAAAATTAGGTAATGCTGTATAAATTTAAACAAATCTTAAACTCTTCTAACATTATCATTAACCTTTATTTCCTATACTTGATTTGAGGTGATAGGAATATGAATTATATTTTGGAAACGACAGGGTTAACAAAAAGATATCGAAATGATTATGTAGTACATAACGTAGATTTAAAAATTCCAAAAGGAGAGATTTATGGATTTCTCGGGCCTAACGGAGCTGGTAAAACAACTAGTATTCGTATGCTTTTAGGCCTTATTAAACCAACGCAAGGAAGGGTCACTATATTTCAACAAGATTTAATGAAAGAGCGTTTATCGATACTATCTAAAATTGGAGCTCTTGTTGAAAATCCATCTTATTATGCCCACCTAAATGCCCTTGAGAATTTAGAGGTTTACCGGATTTTAAGAAATGCTCCGAAAGAAAAAATTGAGGAAGTGCTACAAATTGTCGGTTTACAACATGCTTCCAAACAAAAAGTAAAAGAATATTCATTAGGAATGAAACAACGGTTAGGAATTGCCATTGCCTTACTTGGTGATCCACAGCTATTAATTTTAGACGAGCCGACAAATGGACTCGATCCAGAAGGGATTCATGAAATTCGTATGCTAATTAAACAACTGGCGAAAGAAAGAGGAATTACCATCCTTATCTCTAGTCACTTATTAAGTGAAATTGATCAAATGGCAACTTATGTTGGAATTATCGCAAAAGGAAAGCTTATTTTTCAAGATAAAATAGAGATATTGCGCCAGCACGCTCAGCATTCTATTACACTTAGGACAGACAAACCAGATGTAGCTTGGAAGCTCATTCTCGCTAAAGGGATTCCTTCTATGCAAGAGGAAAATCAAATTATTCTATCAAATGTATCAAATGAAACTGTTGGCGAAATTGTAAAAACACTTGTAACACATAATATTTCTGTATTCCGAATTGAAGAAAATAAAAAGTCACTCGAAGAGATATTCTTACAGCTTATAAAGGAGGAAGAGACACATGTACAAACGCCTCTTTCAATCTGAGCTTTTAAAAATAAAAAGGAAATGGATTTGGTTTTTAATCTTTTTAGGACCAATGGGTGTTATTTCTCTTCAAGCATGTAACTTTTTTCTTCGATATGATTTTTTGACAAATAAATATGCGAAGGATTTATGGAGCGGCCTCATTTCTGAAGCTCAACCGCTTGCTCTCACAACTCTTATATTAGGAATTACGATCGTTACTTCTTTAATTGCACACATAGAGCATCATTCTAGTTCATGGAAGCATCTCTTATCCTTACCTATTAATAAGGGGCATATTTTTCTAGTAAAATTCATACTGGTATTTTTCCTGCTTACTGTATCTTGTTCTTTATTATTGATTGGTATAGTTGGATTGGGTTTAGTATTACAATTCGATGCTTCAATTCCATGGCTTTCTATATTTAAAATGAGTTTCTATCCTTATTGGTCGGCACTGCCAATTGTAGCTCTTCAACTATGGATTGCCATCATATTTCAAAACCAAAGTATCGCATTTACAATCGGACTGTTAGGAACTATTTTCACAATGTTTTCAATAGCTCTTCCCAATTGGTTTATATGGAGATGGCCAAGCCTACGCATTGACTGGGGATCTCCACTTCTATGTGTAGTAATAGGCCTAATCGTTGGTATATGTATGTTATGTATTGAAACAGCAGATTTTACTAGAAGGGATGTGCATAAATAATGCTTTGGCTTAAAACCATACAAGCTGAATTTTATAAAATAAAAAAAACCAAAATATGGACATTACTATTTTTAAGCCCGACTTTAGCAGGAGTAATAGCTTATGCAAATGCCTCAAACTATCCCGATTATAAACATTGGGAGCTAATTTATAATATCATGATACTGGTACATGGTATGTTGCTTCTTCCATTATTAACAGGCATTTTCACTGCATTTATTTGCCGATATGAACATTCAAACGGGGGATGGAAACAACTTTTGGTGCAGCCGATAGCAAGGTATCATACCTATATAACAAAATTTTTCTTTGTTCTCTTATTTGTAGGTACAATGCAAATTCTCTTCATTATAAGCTATGTTAGTGTTGGACAACTTTTACATATATCTAGTCCATTCCCTCTCATTCCTACAATTAAAAGTATTATAGGCGGTTGGATTGCTACTCTGCCTTTAATCGCCTTACAATTATGGGTTTCAACCATCTGGTCTAGCTTTGCGGCACCAATTGCTTTAAATGTTATAGCTTCCATACCCGCTATGGTAATTGCAAATTCTGCAAGGTTTGGTCCCATTTACCCATGGTCCCAACCTTTTCTTGCAATGCTTCCTAAAGAAGGATCTGGGCTGTTTTATATCTCTTTTCAAACACTGGTATTTGTCGTAATTGGGAGCTTTGTGATTTTATTTATAGGTGGCTTTATTCATTTCATGAAAAAAGCATATTAATTTTTACATACAAATAGTCCACAACTGTTCCAAAACAGTTGTGGACTATTTAGCTTAATTAAACATACAAATTATATCCATACATAATAGAAACAATTATTCCAACTACAAGTATCCCTGGCAATAAGTTTGCCACTTTAATTTTAATAAAACCAAGTAAATTTAATCCGATTGCAAAAATCATAATTCCGCCAGTTGCAGCCATTTCTATGATAAACTGATTCATTAGCTTTTCTGGTACAAAGCTATTAATTTGCGTCGCGAAAATCGCAATACCTCCCTCATATAAAACGACTGGTATCGCTGAAAATAGTACGCCTATTCCAAGCGTTTTCGTTAAAATGAGAGAAATAAATCCATCAATTATTGCTTTTGTAAATAGCACATCATGATTTCCACGAATACCACTATCTAAATCCCCATTGCACCGATAGCAAAGATTAATGTAGCTGTTACAAACCCAAGGGATATACTACCTTCCCCTTTTGAGCCAACCTTTTTTTCTAACCAATCTCCTAAACTCTTTAATTTCTCTTCTAACTCCAGCCATTCTCCAGCCACTGCACCAATAACAAGACTTATAATTACAACAAGAAAGTTTTCACTTTTCAATCCCATTTGAAGACCAAGTACAGTAACAGCTAAACCGATTGTATGCATAACTGTCCCTTTCATACTTTCCGGAATATTGCTTAATAGTTTACCTAAGATAGTACCAATTATGATACAAATTCCGTTCACTACCGCTCCTAATATAACCATTGTGCCTTTCCCATTCTCTTCAACCATTATATTTCTAATTTTTATATCTACCATACAACAAAATACAAGGATTTTTAACAGAATTTTCAAAACTTTATAAGTAAAATTGACTTATGTATTGTATTCTTTCATCGTTTCATGTTACCGTAATATTGCATACACTATGAGAGGAGCTCTCAATACATACCTATAATCTAACAGACGTATCTTTCAACCTACATATCATGTCTAGCATACATAGACTATTAAGCACTTACTCATTTTCTTACATATCATATGAAACTCTTATCAGCAGATTTTCTAAAGGTCAGTCATTATATAAAGGGAAACTTTAATCAGCCCTCACCAATCAAGATTTTACGGGCAGCCCGGAAATAGCGGGAGAATATTGAAAAAAGGAAAGATAACTATGACAACTTTATTTAAACGATTTATTTTAATTGTAATTCTTATTACGCCAATTGTTTTATTGATTAATAACTCCTTTACATCAAAAGCAAAAGATGCATCCGGAGTCGAAAATAAAAAAGAAAAAACAAAGAAAAAAGAAGATCCTGAAATTACACTTACGTTCTCTGGTGATACAATGTTTGATTGGCAATTGCGACCGGTTATTCAAAAAAACGGAGCTGATTATCCATTCCAACACGTAAAAGATGAAATAGCAAAAGCTGATATTTCCTTTATAAACTTGGAATCTACATTTACAACACGTGAGAAAAAAATTCCGGGTCAACAATTCTGGATTAAAAGCGACCCTGCCACCTTACAAACTATTAAAAATACCGGCTATGACATTGTCAATATCGGGAACAACCATACACTCGACTATGGACAAGAAGGTTTAATGGATACGATATCTCACGTAGAAAATCTAAAACTTCCTTATATTGGAGCAGGAAAAAATGCGAATGATGCATACACAGCAAGAGAAATTACAGTGAAAGGGAAAAAATTCAAATTCCTTTCCTTCGTTCGTTTCATGCCTGACTTTACCTGGGTAGCTGGTAAAGACAAGCCAGGTGTTGCAAATGGATATGATATCAATCAAGTCACAAAAACGATCAAAGAACAAAAGAAAGACGCTGATTATCTGATTGTGTATATGCATTGGGGCGTTGAAAAATCAAATAGACCTGTAGACTATCAAAAACAGTATGTACCGAAAATAGTCGAAGCTGGTGCTGATGCGATTGTTGGAAGTCATCCACATTGGTTACAAGGATTTGAATATTACAACAATGTCCCTGTCGCTTATTCGTTAGGAAACTTCTTGTTCCCTAACTATGTAAAAGGAAAAAGTGCTGAAACGGGTGTATTAACTCTTACCTTTAAAGGAAAAGACGTACAGATGTCATTTAATCCTTACATCATTCGTAATAATCAAATTTCACCAACTACTCCTGAGGAAAAGAAAAAAGCATTACAATATTTACAAACTGTTTCAACTGATGTAGAAATTGATGAAAATGGAACAATTAAAAACAAACGTAGTTAGAAAAAAGGAAGCTTTTGCATAAAAAGCTTCCTTTCTCTTTGTATATTAAATTAACAAATCAAACAAAACAGGATTTTTATTTAACTCCATAAATTGAATATTATTTTCTTGAAAACGGGTAATTAACGGCTCATAATCTTCTTTATGTTTTAGCTCTATCCCAACAAGCGCAGGCCCATTTTCTTTATTATGTTTTTTAATATACTCAAAACGAGTGATGTCATCTTCTGGTCCTAAACCTTTATCAAGAAATTCTCGCAATGCTCCTGAACGCTGCGGGAATTCAATAATAAAATAATGTTTTAATCCTTCATAAATGAGAGAGCGTTCTTTCATTTCTTGCATTCTATCAATATCATTATTGCCACCACTTAACGTACAAACAACGGTTTTCCCTTTAATTTCATCCTTGTAAAAATCGAGTGCTGCAATTGAAAGGGCACCAGCTGGCTCCGCAACGATTGCATTTTTCTTGTACAATTCTAAAATTGTTGTACAAATTTTTCCCTCAGGAACCAACACAATATTATCCAACACTTCTTTACAAATTTCAAAAGTCAATTTCCCTACTTTTTTAACCGCTGCCCCATCAACGAAACTATCAATTTTTTCTAGGGCTACATTTTCATTTTGTAAAAAAGCCTCTTTCATCGATGCTGCTCCCTTTGGTTCTACACCGATTACTTTTGTAGCAGGACTCACACCTTTTACATATGTACCAATACCTGATGCTAAGCCCCCTCCACCAATTGCAGCAAAGATGTAATCAACAGGTTTCTCCATATCGTGTAAGATTTCAACAGCGACTGTCCCTTGTCCTGCGATTACATACGGATCATCAAATGGATGAACGAACGTCATACGATTTTCTTCACAATAGCGCTGCGCTTCTTGAAAAGAGCTATCAAATGTATCCCCGACTAATACAATTTCCGCATAAGCACCACCAAAAAATTGTACTTGTGATACTTTCTGCTTCGGTGTTGTTGTTGGCATAAAAATTTTCGACTGAATCTTCAATAAATTACACGTATATGCAACTCCTTGCGCATGATTCCCAGCACTCGCACATACAACACCATTTTGCAATTGTTCTTTCGACAAACTTTGAATGACATTGTAAGCACCACGAATTTTAAACGAACGAATCACTTGTAAATCTTCCCGTTTTACATATACGTCACATTCATATTTCTCAGATAAAACTGAATCCCGTTGAAGCGGCGTTTTATTGACGATATCCTTCATATGATTATGAGCCACAAGGATATCTTCGATTTTCACTCTCTCCTTTACATTTTGCACCATCTCGTATCATTCCTTATCTCTTTTTTATATCGGTTCAATCAAAATTTTGTATTTTCAATACTGCACCTGTATTTGCTGATGTTACCATTTGTGCATAGCGTCCAAGCCATCCTGTTTTCACTTTTAACTCTGGTTTTTTCCATTCTTTTCTACGTTTTTCTAATTCTTCATCACTTACTCTCACTTCAAGTAAACGTTCTTCTACATCAATACATACGATATCACCGTGCTCAAGAAGTGCAATTGTCCCGCCGGCAGCAGCTTCAGGTGAAATATGCCCTACTGAAATACCTCGTGATGCCCCTGAAAAACGACCATCTGTTAACAGTGCAACATCTGCACCTAATCCCATACCAGCAATCGCCGAGGTTGGGGCTAACATTTCTGGCATCCCAGGTCCACCTTTTGGTCCTTCATAACGAATAACAACAACATCTCCCTTTTTCACTTTACCTAGCATAATCCCTGCAAGTGCCTCGTCTTGAGATTCAAAAATAACGCATGGTCCTTCAAAACGTTTCACTTCTGTTGCACCACTTTTAATAACAGCCCCATCTTTTGCAAGGTTTCCTTTTAATATACGCAGGCCACCTTCTTCACTATGAGGATTTTCAAGAGAATGAATGACTTCTTTATCATGAATTTCTGCATGAGCAATGTTTTCTCTTAATGTCTGACCAGTAGCTGTAATACGGTCCAGATGGAGTACACCCTCTTTTCTACTTAACTCTTTTAAAATAGCACTGATGCCACCCGCACGATCAATATCTTCCATATGCCAATTAGAAGCCGGACTCACTTTACATAAATGTGGAACGCGTCTTGAAACTACATCAATTCGGCTCATATCATATTCAAGTCCCGCTTCCTGTGCGAGTGCTAACGTATGTAATACCGTATTTGTTGATCCCCCCATCGCCATATCTAATGCAAATGCATCATCAATCGCCTCTTCTGTCACGATATCTCGAGGTTTAATATCACGTTCAATTAATACTTTTAATTTTTCAGCTGCTTGTTTAATAAGTTCCTCACGTCTTGGATCAGTTGCTAAAATACTCCCATTCCCAGGAAGTGCAAGTCCTAATACTTCACATAAGCAGTTCATTGAGTTTGCAGTAAACATACCTGAACAGGAACCGCAAGATGGACAACCATGATCTTCAATATCCTTTAATTCTTCTTCTGAAATCTTTCCAGATTGATAAGCTCCTACTCCTTCAAAAACAGAGCTTAAGTCGACTACTTCACCTTTCGATGTTTTCCCAGCTGCCATCGGTCCACCTGAAACAAATACAGTCGGAATGTTAACACGTAATGCCGCCATCATCATACCAGGTGTAATTTTGTCACAGTTCGGAATACAAATCATCCCATCAAACCAGTGAGCATTTACTACCGTTTCAACCGAATCCGCGATTATTTCACGGCTTGGGAGCGAATAGCGCATACCGATATGTCCCATCGCAATCCCGTCATCTACCCCAATTGTATTAAACTCAAATGGAACCATTCCTGCTGCACGTACGGCTTCTTTTACAAGGCGACCAAATTCATTTAAATGTTTATGCCCTGGAATAATTTCAATAAAAGAATTACAAATGGCTACAAAGGGCTTATCAAAATCCTCATCTTTTAAACCAGTTGCTTTTAATAAACTTCGATGTGGTGCTTTGTCAAAACCCTTTTTAATCATATCGCTTCTCATTTTTCCAAATCCTTTCCTGTTCACTTTTATTCATCTAATTTCACTCTATTTTTTTACTAACTTTTTTCCTTCTGACCCCTGAATCCAACTCATCATTTCACGGAGTTCCGCTCCTACTTTTTCAAGTTGATGATTTTGCTCTGCTTTTTTCATTGCATTATAAGTCGGGCGCCCAGCTTGGTTTTCTAGAATCCATTTCTTTGCAAATTCGCCTTGCTGAATCTCCGAAAGAACTCGTTTCATTTCTTTCTTCGTTTCATCTGTAACAATTCTAGATCCTGTTACATAATCACCAAACTCTGCTGTATCTGAAATAGAATGGCGCATATTCGTTAAACCGCCTTCGTACATTAAATCAACAATTAATTTAAGCTCATGTAAACATTCAAAATACGCAATTTCTGGACGATATCCTCCTTCTGTTAACGTTTCAAAACCTGCTTTTACAAGTGCCGTTACCCCTCCGCATAATACAGCTTGTTCTCCAAATAAATCCGTCTCTGTTTCTTCTTGGAATGATGTTTCAATTACACCAGCACGTGTACAACCAACTCCTTTTGCATATGCAAGAGCAACATCAAACGCTCTCCCAGTTGCATTTTGATGAACCGCAACTAATGCAGGGACCCCATTTCCTTCTTGGAAAACACGGCGAACAAGATGTCCTGGACTTTTGGGCGCAACCATCGCTACATCTACGTAACTTGGTGGCTGGATTTGTCCAAAGTGAATATTAAATCCATGTGAGAAAAGTAACATTTGTCCTTCACGAAGATTTTCTTCTACTTCATTTCGATATACATGCGCCTGCTGTTCATCTGGCAATAATACTTGCACAACGTCTGCGGTTCGTACCGCTTCTGAAACTGGCATTACTTCAAAACCATCCACTTTCGCTACCTCAAATGATTTCCCTGGACGAACTCCGACTACAACACGAACTCCAGAATCACGTAAATTTTGTGCTTGCGCATGACCTTGTGAACCATAACCAACTACCGCCACTGTTTTCCCTGCTAATACCTCTAAATTCGCATCTTGTTCATAATATGTTTTCATTTTCACATACACTCCTTATAATTTGTTTACTTGCAGAACATCAATTAACTTTTTCAACTGATTTACGAGCAATGTCGCTTCATTTTCTGTACAAACTGTTATAAGTTTCATTTCCGAAATCTCTCTTGTTTCTCCTTCATTTAAATTTAAAGAAGAAATATTATAACCACGCCGAGCAAAAATCCCACATACTCTTAGTAAAACTCCAGGATCGTTATTGACAACGAGTGAAAAAGTATGACTCATTCTTCCCACCTCTTCATAATCATTTCATGATTCCCTTTATTAGGAGGGACCATGGGAAATACGTTTTCGCCCTCTTCTACACAAAAATCAACAACAACTGGTCCTTGATGACAAAATGCTTCTAACATGACTTGTTTCGCTTCAATTGGATTTGTAGCGCGTAAACCTTTTACTCCATATGCTTCTGCTACTTTTACAAAATCAGGTGATCCAATCTGTGATTCTGATAAACGATTTTCATAGAACATCTCTTGCCACTGTCTGACCATGCCTAAAAACTTGTTATTAATAATAAAAACTTTCACTGGAATATTATTTTCAGCAATTGTTTGCAATTCTTGAATGTTCATTTGAAATGAAGCATCTCCCGCAATACAGACAACTGGCTTATCCTCAAATGCAAGCTGAGCACCGATTGCTGCTGGGAATCCAAACCCCATCGTTCCTAGTCCACCAGATGTTAGAAATGTTCGCGGTTTTTGCGCCTTATAAAAATGCGCTGCCCACATTTGATGCTGTCCGACTTCTGTGGTCACAATTGCTTCACCATTTGTTAGTTCACTTACTAAATGAATCACATGCTGCGGCTTTAATTTTGATTCACTCTGTTCATATGACAGCGGGTATTCTTCTTGCCATGTTCTTACTCTCTCTACCCATGCATCAGTTTGACATGCTACTCGCATATCTACTAACATCTGCATCGCTCGTTTCACATCCCCTACGATTGGATATTCTACCGTCACATTTTTATGAAGTTCCGCTGGATCAATATCGATATGTACCTTTTTCGAATGAGGTGAAAATAACTCTAACTTTCCTGTGACTCGATCATCGAAACGAACTCCAAATGCAAGAAGCAAATCACATTCCGTTACTGCCATATTTGCAGCATACGTCCCATGCATACCAAGCATCCCTAAAAACAGAGGATCTCCTGGTGGATAAGCACCAAGTCCCATTAAAGTTGAAACGACTGGAATTTGATTCCGCCCCGCAAATGTTAGAAGCTCTTCAGATGCATCTGCATGAATGACACCGCCGCCGATATACAGTAGCGGGCGATCTGCTTTTGAAATTGCCTCTGCCACGCTCTCCAGCTGCATTTTGTCTGGTTCGATCCGTGGCTTATAACCAGGAATTTGAACTTCTCCTTCAAAAACATTCGTTACAATAGAATTTTGAACATCCTTTGGAATATCAATTAACACCGGACCCGGCCGTCCACTTTTGGCAATATAATATGCTTCTTGCAATATACGTGATAACTGATTTACATCCCGTACTTGATAATTATGTTTTGTAACCGGCATTGTAATTCCCACAACATCCGCTTCTTGAAATCCATCTTTTCCAATGAGAGGTGTCGCTACCTGACCGGTAATAACAACTAAAGGAATCGAATCCATATATGCATCTGCTAAACCAGTAACTAAATTTGTAGCCCCTGGACCGGAGGTAGCAAATACTACCCCGACCTCCCCAGAGGCTCTCGCATATCCTTCCGCACCATGAATGGCAGCTTGTTCATGACGCGTTAAAATATGTTTCAAACCACTGTCATACAGCGCGTCATAAACTGGTAAAATAGCTCCGCCCGGATAGCCAAACACGGTTGTTACACCTAATTTTTTTAAGCAGTGAATCACATGTCCGGCACCTGTTACTTTTTTTACTTCTCCGCTATATACTTCATCACACACTGCATGTTGTTCCACCATTTCAATAACTCCTTCCCCTGTTTGTTAAGCTAAACTTTCTGCTAGTCCCGGAACGCGCACTCCTCGCTCTCTCGTTAACTTTTTAAATTCTTCCGTTAACTGTTTTGTTACTTCCCCTGGATTTCCATTTCCAATTTCTCTTGAATCCACTCTTACAACTGGAATTAATTCCGCTGCAGTTCCTGTTAAAAATACTTCATCTGCTACATATACATCGTGTCGAGTAAATGGTCTTTCTTCACAAGGAATATTTAGCCGTTCACAAAGTTCAATGACACTATTTCTTGTAATCCCTTCAAGAGCTCCTAAATAGGCAGGTGGCGTTACTACTTTTCCATCTTTCACAATGAACACGTTATCTCCCGATCCTTCACAAACATACCCTTGTTGATTTAACATAAGCGCTTCAAGCACACCTGCTTGTGCTGCTTCAATCTTCACTAATACGTTATTTAAATAATTCATCGACTTAATACGTGGGTCAAGTGCGTCTGGCATATTCCGACGAGACGCAACCGATACAACGCTAAGCCCGTTATCATAAAACTCTTGCGGGAACAACTTTAACTGTTCCGCAATGATGATGACACTTGGTTTCGTACAGCTTCTTGGATCCAGCCCTAAATCCCCTTTTCCTCTTGAAACAATTAATCTAATATATGCATCTGCATATTCATTTTTTTGTAGTGTCTGTAAAACTGCTTGTTCCATCTCTTCGATTGTCATTGGGATTGTTAGTAAAATCGATTTCGCAGATTCATATAAACGCTTTAAGTGTTCTTTTAAACAAAATACATTTCCTCCGTAACTACGAATCCCCTCAAATACGCCGTCTCCATACAAAAATCCATGATCATAAACAGATACAACAGCCTTTTCTTTCTCTACTAATTCTCCATTCATATAGATATACTGGTTTTTCATCCTACATCGCTCCTCTTTTTTTATCTCTTTATGTGCAATCCATCTTTGTATCGATTGCTGAGAAGAATATATTTTTCTAAATCTTCTGTAAATTAATTATAAAAATATCCTCGCCTCAACAATCGATTTTCTACAAACGTGTAATAATCCATTGCTGAGACGAGGGAATCGTGGTACCACTCAGCTTCCTTATACTTCTCGCGAAATACAAGCTCTGTAAGTCCTATTAGACTTTTGTTCTTTTATCGTGAACAACTCCGCTGCGCTCTACTCAGTTTTTTCGAGGGCAGTGCTCTGAGGTGATTTTCAACCGATACAATTGTTACCACCCTCACAGCCACGGGGTAGCTCTCTGAAACAATCTATATCGTTTACTCTCCTCTTCTTTGCATTACTCTATTCTCTTTTCTAAAATAAAAACTCTCGCCTCAGCAATCAATCACTACATCATAGTAGCTTTGATTGCTGAGGCGAGAGTTTCGCGTTACCACTCAGCTTCCTTATATTTCTCACAAAATATAAGCTTTGTAAGTCCTATCAGACTTTCATCCTTTTACCGGAGATGAAACCGCCGCCCTCTACTCAGTTTTCCTTTCGTAAGCGATGCTCCAAGGTGATTTTCAATGATTCGATCGTTACCACCCTCACAGCCACGGGGCAGCTCTCTGAAACTTTCGTAATCATCTACTTTTCCTCTTCCCTGCATATACAATATATAAAAGTTAGAAAATTCTCAATTCAACTTTAGTTGTTACACGTATTATAGGACTTTGATCTTTTCATTGTCAACATATTTTTCGAAAAATTTATATTTTAAATTATAATCAAAACATTTAAATGTGGATCTTTTTTGTTAAAACATAGATTTTGGTATGTTAAGAAGAAGCTTTTTTGCTAACCTAGCATCCCCACAGATTCTCTTGTACAAGAACCGAGCTACTAATAATTATCCTTCCTTAACTCTTGAATAAATTTAAGCGTTTCATTATACAAACCCAATTGATATCTATAGTGCTCTAATTCTGGTGAGATATTGATTTGTACAGAAATCGAAGATAAGTCTAATAAATCCAGATGAAATTTAGAAACCCTAAAATTTTGACGATCCTCTGAACTCTTATTGAGTTGATTTTCTATGTACCTTCCTAGCATTTGTAGTTGAATCGTCCATTGTTGTTGATCCGTTTTTGAAATGCAGTCTGTGTTAGACCAGTCACTAAATGTATTGATTATATTAGAAAGGTAGATATACCCTACCTTTAACTGCACAAGGAATTGTTCGTTTTGTTTTAATATTTGTTTTTTATTCTTAGCAAATGGATTCAATTTCAAACTTTTTTCCGCCAGCTTAAAATCTTTTTGCACTTGATGCAGTTCCTGAAGTAGGTTCGTCACATCTTTTCTTAACTGCTGCCCGTTAACAGAGCCACAATTCGTATTTACCCAATCAGCTGCTCTTTCAAACAACTGTACAAGATGAAATCCAAACTGACTTAAAGTCTGACGAGCTTCCTTCACATAATTGGGTGGGAAAATTATCATATGGATAATAACGGCAATAAGTGCTCCTATAATAGTATCTCTGATTCGATCTATGACATAATAATTTGTTTTATGAACAAAGACAAAAACTAATAAAATCGTTAAAGCCACTTGATGTATTATTGTTTTATGTACCCTTAGTACAACTGGAAGCAACATTCCTCCAAGCAATAATAATCCTATCGTCCACCCATTAACTTCTAAATGATTGATAATAAAAACGGTAACGGAAATCCCGAAAATAGTGCCGATAATTCTGTAAAAAGCATACATGGCAGAATGTTGGACTGTTTCTTGTATAGAAAGAATAACAGTCAGTGGTGCCAAATAAGGATGTTTTGATCCTAGCATTTTTGCTAATTCCCATGATAAACCAGAAGCTAAAGCTATTTTTGTTATCAGCATTACTCCTTTTAGTAGTCCAGTCTTTTTCTTACCTATGTTTCTTTTCATACAAACTCCTTTTTTCAAAAAATCACATTAGATAAAATTCCCTACACTTACTCTAAATCACAGACAATCCAGTTACCGAACATGAAACTTGATTATTTCACCAATACAAAAATAAATCGAACCTTCATGAAAAGGTGTATTTAACCTAAATACATGACTCTATATAAAAATAGCTACAAAAGTAAATTTAATTTATACCTACTATTCATGCCCTGTTCTATATTTTTTTATCCTTCCATTATCCATAGGACTATACTTTACAAGCAATCGAACTTCCCATAACAGGAATTATTGGAACAATGATGGTATAACATATAGAACTAATACCTATTCAAGCTGAAACTTTTTTGAATTGACGAAAATATGTTTCATGTTCATTTCCCACTTTTTCTGAAATTAATAGGTCATAAATTTTTAAGAATTCACACATTGTGACCTGTTTTTCTTTGCTGTAGAAGAGGAATTGTATTTAATTATTAAAGTACAATTCCTTGATTCGTCCTATTTTTAATGTGTTAGAGCAAGGAGGCATAAGTAATCATATGAGTTAATTTGTACATATGGATCAACACCGCCTCTTTGAAGCTCAAAGAAGTTTAAAAAAATCTGCATGAGCCTAGCGCATGAACTATACGAGAATATAAGACAAATCATTTTGTACGATAAAGGGGAGTAAATCCATGAATGATTTAAATAGTCTTTGCGGACAATTTGCTACAATTCTTAAAGGAAAAAGTAAAATAAATCAAAATGGTTGTTCGGTATCTTTACGTCGCAATTTTAATGTGCTTGTTCAGGGAAAGCTCAGTGGCAATGTAATACCTGTAGGAGTAAGTTTTGAATCTTTGGATCAAAGTGGAAATGCTTTAAATTTAGGAGAAATTGCTGTTTTACAAGAAGAAATCCCTTCATTTATGCGCGCAATTGTGCAACAGGGAATTATTGTTAGTGCTTTACACAACCATTGGTTATATACGAGTCCATTAATCATGTACATTCATCTCCAATCAGTGGAGCCCCCATTACATTTTGCGAAAAAATTAGCAAATTCTTTTTCAGCCTTAAGTAGTTATCCGGTTGCTGACACCGAGAGTTAATGTTAGACGAATCATATGTATTTACCTTTACCAAACATGTTCTCACTGTCTACGATCCCTTTAACTTTCTTTACGTAATCTAAGAAGTGAGCAAGGTGCAATAGAGGCCATTGCAGATACGGCTACATTTCTCGCTTCCCTGACAACCGTTGGGTTACCGGTCAATTGATCGATGTGAGTGGCGGCTCTTGCTTATAAAAACACATATTTGCAAATCTTTTTCATTGCGGAATAAAACAATTTATATAATACTAGATAAAACATATCTATTTAGGAGGATTACAGCAATGACAGAAAAAACATACGAACTCGCAACCTTTGCAGGTGGCTGTTTTTGGTGCATGGTAAAACCATTTGACGAGCTTCCAGGTATTCAAAAAGTTGTTTCAGGCTATGCTGGTGGTCATATCGAAAATCCAACATACGAACAAGTAAAAGCTGGAACATCTGGACATTTAGAAGTTGTTCAAATTACATTCGATCCTTCTATTTTTCCTTATCAAAAATTGCTAGATTTATATTGGCCACAAATTGATCCAACCGATGACGGCGGACAATTTTTTGACCGCGGTCCATCCTATCGCACAGCAATTTTTTATCATAATGAAAATCAAAAAGAGCTAGCTGAAAAATCAAAGCACGCGCTAGCTAAAAGTGGTATGTTTAAAGACCCAATTGTAACAGAAATTCGTCCACCCGCTCCTTTTTACGAAGCGGAAGAATACCATCAACATTTTTATAAAAAAAATCCTGAGAAATATGCTCAGGAGCGTAAAGAATCTGGTCGTGAAGATTTTATTAAGGAAAATTGGCAACAGAAATAATAAATGACATCTTTAAGGCCGATGAAAAATGGTTTCATCGGCCTTTTTGTATTTCAGTATAATAATTAACTCCTTACTTATTCCCTTCATTTTTCAACTGCAACGCAATTAAACTAGCAAAATCATGCACAAGTGTCGCAGCTAAAAGCGACGTAATTTGCGATTGATCATATGGCGGTAATACTTCTACTAAATCGAAACCAATATAATTAAACCCACTTAATGAGCGCACCATATTTAATGTCTCACGGCTGTTAAATCCCCCCACCTCTAACGTACCTGTACCAGGCGCACAAGATGGATCTACAAAATCAATATCAAATGTTAAGAAACACGGTGTATCGCCAATCGTTTCCCTCATTTGCTTAAGAACGCTCTCAAAACCACGATTACATAATTCCGCTGTTGTAATGACGTTATATCCCAAGTCGCTACTAGCTTCTATATCACCAGGATGATTCAATGTTCCTCGAATTCCAATTTGAAATACTTTATCTGGTTGTAATAGCCCTTCCTCATGTGCACGTATAAACGGCGAACCGTGCCAATATTTTTCCTCATAATATGTATCCCATGTATCAGTATGAGAGTCGAAATGAATCATTGCTACCGGTCCATGAACTTTAGCTGCTGCACGAAGACTTGCTAATGTAACTGAATGATCTCCACCAAGTCCGATTGGAATAATTCCTTGATTCATTAAACCAAAAACAGCTTCTTCAATTATATCATAGCTGCGATGAATATTATGCGGAATAACAGACACATCACCAATATCAATCGCATTTGTGTCATCGAACGGATATACATGGTGAATTGGATGATATGGAAATAGTGTCATAGATGCTTGACGAATGGCTTGCGGAGCAAAACGCGCACCGACGCGAAAGGAAGCAGCCGTATCAAACGGCATTCCTAAAATTGCAACTTTTGCTTTTTCATTACTTGATGGCAATCTCATAAATGTACCTGTCGTACAAAACTCTGGTTTTACATCTGGCGTTAGTGGATATTTCATTTCTCATTTCCCCTTTTAAACATGATTTTTACATTTAAAAGAAACTTACTTTAAATACCTTTTTCTTTTATTACAATGCAAAAATTGTGCCATTTAAAAAGTGATTCATTACTTTCTCTCCGTACTTTTTTATCTATGCAAAATTGAATAAATCATGACATAACGCATAAAAAGGACGAAAGATATTCGTCCTTTTTGTTTTCTATATTTATCACTCCAGCTATAATTTATTTTCTCAATCTCTCAATAAAATCATTCAACCTATCAAGCGATTTCATATTCTGATTACAAGCAATACTATCTTGACAGATATAATTTCCTTTTTTAACAAAAGTACCTGGTATATCCCCTTTTATTTCAACTAAAAACATTCCTACTTCTTCATGACCGTGGCACAATGCACAAATGCCTTTTTTATTTAAACTTTGGAACGTTCCTTGCAAACCAACAAACTTGTTTCTGTTTTTCGCTATAATAAACTTTTTACCAGTTCCTTTATCGATCCAACCTAGATATGACATTTCTTTCATATTTATTTCTTCCATTTCAGGGAGCTTCAGTTTTTTAGCTTTAGGAAATAACTTTTTTAACGCTTGAGGTGTAACTTCCTGAAAAGGAATGACATATGGGGTTAACTTGAGTAAAAATGCTTCTGCATCCTCTCTATTTTCAACTGTTAAAATCATATCAATTAATTCTTTTTGTTCAGCAGTAAGATTTTCAAAAACATGTAATACTTTTTCTATTGCAAGTGACTTCAGGGCAGTAATAACACCTCTATCATTTGCTGTTGCATGCCCGTGCACTAGAATATGAGTTTGTGATTTTATAAAATTATATTGATCACTTCTAATAAATGCTTCCATTGTTATCACTCCATACAAATTGTTGATCTCTTATTATTTTATACAATAAACTCATTTTATAAAATGCAGAAAATAATTTAGAAACAAAGTTTACATAAAAAGCACTGATTATTTCATATAAAATAATCAGTGCTTACGTCATTTTTATTTAGAATACACTATTTTCTTAATTGTTTCATTCGAAAGAAAATATTCTTCAGCTAATTGATGAATAGATACCCCGCTTTTAAATGCATATTTAATCGCTCGATTCCGCTCATCAAGTTGCTTTCTTCCTCCAGATCGTGTACCCCATTTATAATGTGTATTTTCCTGTTTTGGAATATAAATTGTTTCACCTTGCACATACTTTTGAATTTCTATAATTAAATTTTCTGGTAAAACAGCCGCTGCTTTTACGTATTTCATTTCTGCTCGCCCCTTATTTTTTATGATCCATTTCAATAAGGTGCAAAGCCAAATATAAAAGAAATGATACGAGCTCATTTTGGCGATTGTATATTACTTGTCTACCTCACGTAAAGTATCGCCATTTCCATACTTGGCTTTGCATGAGACGCTGCAGTATTTGGCAATTGTATTGTAATCACCATATCAACACCTCCTAATATACCTTTTGATTCTTATTATATGACAACTTTTTCTTTCTTGCATCCTCATGATTTTTAAAAAAGCAGTAATTTATTTGTTTTGATATAATACATACAAATTGAAATGAAAAAAAGAATCATTACATCATTCATTATACTAATCACTCTTCTCATCTTACTATTTGGAGCCTATAAACTCATGAATTCACGAACGTATCAATTATTTGGTGAATTAACAAATCGAGTAGAAACAAATCAAAAGATTGTTGCACTAACCTTTGATGATGGTCCTACAAAAAATGTAGAAAAAACATTACCACTCTTAAATAAATATAATGCGAACGCTACTTTTTTTGTTATTGGAACTGAACTAGAGAAAAACTTAAAATTAGGGCGAGCAATCGTAAAATCTGGACATCAACTTGGAAATCATACATATTCTCATAATCGAATGATTTTTAAGACACCTTCTTTTATGAAAGAAGAAATTGAAAAAACAAATACATTCATTCGCGCAACAGGATATACAGATCAAATTGATTTCCCGCCACCGAATGGAAAAAAATTAATCGGCTTGCCCTACTATTTAAACAAGCATCACATTGAAACCATTACTTGGGACCTTGAGCCTGACACGTATTACAATTCACCCTCTGATAAAGTGAACTATGTAAATAAAAATGGAAAACCTGGTTCTATCATCTTATTACATTATGATTCTGAAAAGTATTTACAGGCACTTGAAGGTATTTTAGATTCTTTATCTAAAAAAGGTTATCAATTTGTAACTGTAAACGAATTGCAAAAAAGATAATTCTACAGTGAAAAGGCCCTAGCATCATGTTATGCTAGAGCCTTTTGTATTTTAAATTACTCCAATCACATCTAAAAATACGATAATAATAGCAATTGGTGCTACATAGCGAAGTAAACATAGCCATAAAACAAATAGTTTATATCCTTTATTTTTACTTACACCAAGTTCTTTCATTAATACGTCTTTCTTCATTTTTAATGGAACAAAGATTGCAACTAATAAAACACCAAGCGGCATAAGTACATTACTTACTGCAAAGTCTGCTAAATCAAATATTGTTTTTCCAAAGAGCTTCACATCGCTTAGCACACCATATGATAGTGCCGATGGAATCCCAACAACGAAAATTAATAATCCAACAATCAATGCAACCTTTTCACGTTTCCCTTTACCTTTTGTTGTTAACGAGGCAACGCTAATTTCTAACATAGAAATTGCTGATGTTATAGTGGCAAAGAAAAATAGTAATAAGAAAACAATGAAAAATAGTTTTCCGAATGCCATTTTACTGAAAATAGCTGGTAGTACAATAAATAATAATCCTGGGCCTTGAGATGGTTCCATTCCAAATGCGAATACAACTGGGAAAATCGCAAGTCCAGCAAGCAATGTAATAACAAGTGTTAAACCAACAATAGAAAATGCTGAACGCGGCAGACTTTCTTCTTTTGGTAAATAGGAACTATAAGTTACCATTACTGCTACCCCGACAGATAAAGAGAAGAATGATTGTCCCATCGCATATAAAACAATTTCAGATGTTACATGCGAGAAGTCCGGTTGTAAGAAGAAGCGAACACCTTCTCCTGCTCCATCTAATGTAAGTGCACGAACAATTAACACGAAAAATAAAATAAATAGTGCTGGCATAAAATATTTATTTACTTTTTCAACACCGTTTTGGACGCCTTTACTTACGATAAAAATAGTAATAAGAATAAATAATAGCTGTGAGCCAACTGCTAAATACGGATTGGAAATGATTTCACCAAATGTTGCTTCGTATGCACCATTCCCTTCCCACAATCTACCTGTAACTGCATTCCATAAATATAATAAAATCCAACCTCCAACAACACTGTAGAAAGAAAGTAATATGAAACATGTTACAATCCCTAATTTACCAAGCCATTGCCATAACGTTTTAGGAGCGATTTCTCTATATGCATCCACAGCCTCTTTTTGTGTACTTCTTCCAATTACAAATTCTGCTAATAATAAAGGTAAACCAATCAGTAAAGTAAAACCGATGAAAATAAGGAAGAACGCACCGCCTCCTCCAATACCGGCCATATATGGGAACTTCCAAATTGCTCCAAGTCCAATCGCTGATCCTGCTGCAGCTAAAACGAAACCTAATTTCGATGTCCATTGCTGTGAATTCATATTTTTATCTCCTCTCTCTTCTATTCTTTCATACATTTCGTCCTTACTCGTATTGTTCTAGCCTGTTTCCTTTCTAATACAACCACTTCCTTTCAAAAATAAAAAAACGCCCCTACGAAAACGTAGGGACGATAAAATATCGCGGTACCACCCTAGTTATGAAGATACAACAAGAATAATCCCTAAATAAAAAACGCCCCTACGTAAAAACGTAGGGACGATATATATCGCGGTACCACCCTAGTTGTGAAAAATTCTTCACCACTTTATTTGATAACGGTATACACTACCGTCTTTCATTTCTTCACAACGTGAGATTTATGAAAGATGCTCCAGGACGAACTTCATGAATAATCTATATACTGATTCACACCAACCATCAGCTCTCTGATATAGGGAGATTTCCATTACTTTACCCTTTCATTGCTCAAATATTATTTTCCGAATTGATTACTACCATTTTTATCATACATTAAAAATAGTGTCAACTAATTTTTTGAATATTTATGTATCAGATTCCTATTTTTTCATAATAAAAATTCAAAATATGACTTTTCGATGAATACTATTGTAACACTTATGGTTTATCCTTTATTAAATATACCGACAGGTTTATAGTAGTATAAGATGATTGTAACGCAGCATGAGTAGGAGGAGAAACTTTGTCTACTTCAAAAGTTTTAAAAGGAACTGCTTTACTAAGTGGTGCCACAATGATTTCGCGTATTTTAGGCTTTATATACTTCTTCCCCTTTCAACTATTAGTTGGTGAACAAGGGGTTGCCCTATACGCATATGCATATTCTTGGTATGGTATCTTACTTAGTTTTTCAACGGCTGGCATTCCGATTGCCGTATCGAAATTTGTGGCTAAATATAATGCATTAGGTGACTATAACACAAGTAAAAAACTGTATAACTCCAGTATAAAACTGATGATACTCATGGGGTTCGCCGGATTTTTAATCTTATTTATCGGAGCTCCTTACGTATCTCAGTTTATTATTCGTTCCAAAACACCAGATCCGGAGTTTATCGCTGATGTAACACTTACAATGCGAGCATTAAGCTTTGCGCTCATTCTTGTTCCAGCAATGAGTGTCACACGTGGATATTTCCAAGGATTTCAACATATGAAACCAAGTGCTGTTTCTCAAGTTGTAGAACAAATTGCACGTGTCGTTTTCATTTTAGTAGGTAGTTTTATCGTTTCAAAATTACTAGGCGGTTCTGTAGCTTCTTCTGTTGCAGTCGCTACATTTGGAGCGGTTATCGGAGCAATTGCTAGTATTTCGATTTTAATTATGTATTGGAAAAAATATAATCACTTAAAACCACCTGCGGGCGAATTAAAAACACGAGCTTCAAACATTTCGTTAAGAAGCATTTATATGGAGCTACTTCGTTATGCAATCCCAATTGTTTTTGTAGGGATTGCTATACCGCTTTATACATTAGTGGATCAATATACTGTAGCCGATGCATTAAGGGCAATCGGAACACCGCTTGAAACAGCAAATGCGATATTTGCTTATATAACGAACTATGCTCAAAAATTAATTATGATTCCCGCTTCACTTGCAACTGGATTTTCCCTTACGATTATTCCAGCAATTACAAAATCATTTACAAGTGGAAAACTTGATGAACTACAAGAACAGATCACAAAAATTTTCCAATTGTTATTATTCTTTACAATCCCTGCTGCCTTTGGACTCGCCAGCATTGCATACGATTCATTCCGCATGGTATATATGAGCCCTGATACAGCTTTAGGCGGATCACAATATTTAATCTCTTATGCACCATCAGCCGTATTAAGTGCCATTTTCACAGTTTCAGCAGCTATTTTACAAGGAATTGATTATCAGAGAAAAACAATGATTGCTTTCTCCATTGGTATTCTTGTAAAAATCATCGCGAACACACCACTTATATACTTATTAGGTGGACATGGAGCAGTACTTGGAACGATTCTTGGATATCTCGTTTCTGATATCATGATGCTATATTACATTGTCAAATTTGCAAAGTTTGATATTGCAGAAACAGCTAAAACAGTATTCCTTATTACAATTTATTCAGCAGCAATGTCTGCTGTTGTAATGGGATTAAAGGCGATTGTCGGATGGCTAATCCCTGGACAACCTTATATCGAATCATTACTCATCGTTATCATCTGCGGCGCAGTTGGAGGATTGGTTTATCTTACTTTCGTATTAAAAAGTGGTCTGGCTTCACACATTCTCGGTGATCGTATTCAGCGTTTACCTGTGCTAGGAAAATTAATAAAATAAAAAAGAAGAGATGTAACTTCACTTATCGTTACATCTCTTCTTTTTCTACTTTACATACTGAATAAGTTTTTGTTGTTCATCAATATTTAGTTCTGGAGTATATGTATGAACCAAATGTAACACTTCCTGAATTAGCAATTCTAATTCTTTCACACTATATTCGGGATTTCCTAATAACGTATCCGTTAAACGCTCATACAAATTTTCAGGTCTCACTTTCATGCGTTCAATATTATAAGACATCCACTTAAAAGCTGGATGATGCACATACAGTTTATTTAAGCCAAATAAAACACCAAATAAATCTCTTTGCACTTCACAAATGATATCATAAAGCATAAGCCAATCTTTTCGTGCCAAAAGTGCCTCGCGATTATGCCAGCGATTACTTAACCAAAGATTTTCCATAATCATTCGTTTCGCTAGTTCCTCTGGATATTCTGCAACTCTATCCTTTAGCTGATTTACTTTCATTTCTCCGTATAAACTCACACCATCATGAATCGATGATACGATGCATTGTTTCTCATAATCTGTCTCATATTTATCTACTACATCAGAAATAAACTTTTCAACTGTCGTTGTTAAAAAGTTGCTAATTTCTAGCTTAATCCCTTCTGTCGTCAAATATGTTTCTGACCATTCTTCCTCTTCATAAGGATGATATGACAAAATAGTTCCACCAATGCTTTTAATAGGTTTTTGACGATCTTCATCCGCTGGCGATGCAGACCATAAAATATGTAATTCAATATCTGAATGTTCATCCTGTAACTTCCTTGCTACAGATCCTGCCAAAATAATTGCCTCTATTTTCAGATTTTGCTTATAAATTGCTGTCATTTCTATTGCTTTATCTATTAACTGCATTCTATTTCCTCCCTAAAACTACTTCCTTCTCCTTTGCTTATATTCATTCATTTCTATATTAAACCTTAATTTACCTTTTATAATAAAAAAAGAGTATACACCATGCATACTCTCTGAATATATCTTATTCAAATAATCCCATACTTAAATACCGCTCACCCGTATCAGGTGCAATACATAATACTTTCTTACCCGCACCTAATCGTTTCGCTATCATGATTGCAGCATACACGGAAGCTCCTGAAGATGGACCTACTAATAGGCCTTCTTGTCTTGCTAAATTTCGCATTGTACTTAACGCTTCTTCATCTGCAATTTGAATAATTTCATCATACACTTCTGTATTTAAATTTTTAGGAATAAACCCTGGGCTTGTTCCTACTAACTTATGAGGCCCGGGCACACCCCCGGATAAAACGGGAGATCCTTTTGGTTCAACTACTGCAATATATATATTTGGTAGTTTCTCTTTCAAAGTTTCTCCTGTTCCTGTAATCGTTCCACCTGTTCCCGCAGTTGCTACAAAAGCATCTAACTCTCCATCCATTTGCTCATAAATTTCAAGAGCTGTTGTATAACGATGGATATTGGGATTTGCTGGGTTTTCAAATTGCTGTGGAATAAAACTATTTGGTATTTCTTTTTGTAATTCTATCGCTTTTGCAATTGCTCCTGGCATTCTTTGCTCTGCTGGCGTCAAAACAACTTCAGCTCCATATGCTTTAAGTAAATTAATCCGTTCTTTTGACATATTATCTGGCATAATTAAAATGGCTTTATATCCTTTCGCAGCTGCGTTCATTGCTAAACCAATTCCTGTATTCCCACTAGTTGGTTCAATGATCGTATCACCTGGCTTAATGTGACCTTGTTCTTCCGCCATATGAATTAAATTGTACGCAGCGCGGTCTTTCACACTACGAGACGGATTAAACATTTCTAATTTCACATATACATCAGCTGCATCTTCTGGAACAAATCGTGATAATCGTACGACTGGTGTATCTCCAATTAATTCTGTAACATTATGACATAGTTTCATAGCGCATCCCCTATTCTATCGTGATTTTCGATCACTTGGCAATAACCATGACGTAAGACCAATTAACGGTAAACAACTACATAATACCATAATAAATTGCAGACTATACACGTCTGCTAACTTCCCGAGAACAACAGCCCCTAACGCTCCAAGGCCAAACGCAAGACCTACAATTAAACCTGACACCATTCCAACTTTTCCCGGGACAAGTTCTTGTGCATATACAACGATAACACTAAAGCTACTAGAACTAATAAAACCAATACATAAAAATAACGGTACAACCCATGCGAGAGAAACATATGGTAATAAAAGTGCGAGCGGTGCAGAACCTAGCATTGAAAATACGATAATATTTTTCTTACCAAATCGATCGGCCAAAGGCCCACCAAAGAATGTACCAAGCACCCCAGCAATCATAAATGCAAATACAAAGTACTGCGCATTTTTAATAGACAAACCGTAATGCTCTATTAAATAGAATTGATAGAAATTCCCGATGCCAGCTCCATACCAAGAACGAACAAAGGTTAAGAAAACAAGAAGAATGATTACAAATTTAATATGCGTACTTACAATTGCATTCTCAGCATCAAGTGCAGCTCGTTTCTTTCTTCGCACCGCACCATTTACTAACTCATTTTTGTACCATTTTGAAACAAAAATTAATAGCACAATACCTACTGCTGCAAAAGCTGTGAATCCCAGTGATCCAATTTGCCCAAACGGAACAAAAATTAACGCTGTAAAAATGGGTGCAAGAGAATTCCCTGTATTTCCTCCTACTTGATAAATCGATTGCGCCAAACCACGCTTTGTACCTGCTGCCATATAAGCAACCCGTGCTCCCTCTGGATGAAAGACCGCTGATCCTAACCCAATAAATAAAACAGAAATAATAACGATAATAAAGTTTGGCGCGAACGCAAGTCCAATCATCCCAAGCATACTTGAAAACATACCAAGTGGCAGGAGAAATGGCGACGGCTTCTTATCTGAATACATCCCAAATACAGGTTGCATAATCGATGACGTCATATTTAATGCAAATGCAATCCACCCTACTTGCATATAAGATAGATTCATCGACTTTTCCAGAATAGGAAATAGCGCTGGTACAACAGCCTGCATCGAGTCATTTAAAAAATGGCCGAAACTAATCGCAAATAAAATACGATAAATCGTCGGTGAATCCACTGTATTTTCCTTTGACACTGCCTGCATAGTTCACTCTCTCCTTCCCTAAAAACAGAAAATACAACCTATAAACCGTACACTTACTGTACTAATTTCTGATTTTTGAAACATTTCCTATTGTATAATGGTTTTATCTCTTTTTCCAGTAACACAACTTCGATTTTATATAAATTATTTACTCTATTATATTTATATAAGAATTACCAGTTTTAATTATAGCGATTTTTTCTTCTTTTATACTTAGACAGAAATGAAGGCAAAGCATGAAAACTATGAAGAAAAGACAAAAGAAATTGTTGCACCCTCACTCACATTATTAGTATTTTTATCTGCATAGTGGCAAAAACAAGAAACAACATCTAGCTCAGAAAAAAAAGTACATCACTCCATTAGTCGTAATGTACTTTTTATTTTCTAAATAAAATTTAATTATAATTCTCTTTTTTCTTTTAAAAGTTTTTGAAATTCTATTTCTAAATCTTCAGATGGTTCAATACTTAAGCGACTTAGTACTTCCGATATTTTTGTTTCAAGTAAAAGAAGCTGATCTTCTTTCGTATCTCGCGTCTTTTCCACTTGATTGAGTTTATATTGCTGATACGTTCCATCAAATAACTTAATCTCTTGATCATGAATTGCTAAAATTCGTGTAGCAATATTTTCAATAAACCGGCGATCATGTGAGACAAAGATTACACTTCCTTCGTACTCTTTTAGAAGAGACTCTAACGCTTCAACAGCTTCCATATCGAGAAAGTTCGTCGGTTCATCTAACACTAAAGTATTAATATCACTTAAAAATAACTTCGTCAGCGCTACTTTCACTCGTTCACCGCCACTTAAAACCCTTACAGGCTTATAAACATCATCTCTGAAAAAATGCATTCTCGCAAGAACCGTTCGGATCAGTGTTTCATCCTGCTTGGAAGAAGACTGGACATTTTCGATAATTGATTTTTCCGTATCTAATATGTTTAAATTTTGACTAAAATAACCAATTTTCATAGCTGGTGAAAGTCTAATGCCATACTCTTGATTCATAATTATTTTTACAAGTGTCGTTTTCCCACTTCCATTTGAGCCGATAATCGCTAATTTATCCCCACCTCGAATATGAAAACTCGTTTTGCTCCAAAGTACACGCTCACCAACTTTCCCTGTTACATCTTTTACTCGAAGAATAATCCGATTTTTAAACGTTTCCGCATTCGGCAGGTTCATCTTAAGCGGTGGAATTTCTTTTATTTTTTCTACCTTTTCAAGCTTTTCTAACCTCGTTTCAATGGCCGATGCTGTTTTTTGTAGCTTCTTTTGCTTTTTGGCAAAGTATGGCTTTGCTCCTGTAATTCTCGCTTCGGATTTACTTACTTTTTTTGGCGTTTTTGTTGCTCTTTCAGCTTTTTTCTCTTTTAGTTTCATTGCTTCTTCTAGCTGCTTTTTCTTTTTTTCATATGTTTCATAAGCTAATTGTTCTTGATGAAGCTCTATTTCTTTTTGTTTTACATAATCACTATAGTTGCCTGTATACTCTTTTATCTTTCCTTCATTCAATTCCCATATAGTTGTACAAAGAGCATCTAAAAACGCACGGTCATGTGAAATAACAACAAATGCACCTTGCCACTTTTTCAATTTCTTCTCCAACCATTCGATATGTTCTGTATCTAAATTTGTTGTCGGCTCATCTGCTAGTAAAAGTTCTGGGTCTTTCACAAAAACCTTTTGAATATATTCTTGCGTCACTTCACCACCACTTTTCGTTGTATCCGTCCGTTTAAGTTGCGGTAAAAGTTCACATTTAGTACGTTGAATAACATTTCCTTCTTCTGGAGAAATTTCCCCAGCTAACATTTGAAATAACGTTGTTTTCCCGCTTCCATTTCTACCTACTAACCCAATTCGAGCATTTTGCTGAATTTGTAGTTGATCTATATCTAATAATAAACGATCCTTTACATAATACTTTATACAATTAGCTTCTAATAAAAACATAGTAACATCTCCTTTTATCAAATGTAGGAGACAAAAAATGCCCCCTATATCCATTCAGAATAGGAGGCATCAATCATTTATAGGTGCATACCAAAAGAGACTATCCCTTTTAGATCCAACTATAGAAGTCCCATCCTATTCTGAAAAACGCAAATTGAAGGCATCACAAATAACAGCGTTATCGTATGCTAAAAAACCTTCAATTGTTTGCTTTCGTAAATAGGATTAGTACTTCATGTAATTGGGTCACCCTTCCGTTCTTTTCATTTCATTCATGCTATTTTTAGTATAACTAAAAATTCCAAATAAAATCAATGTCTTTTTCATTTTAAATGACAAAATGTTTATATTTTTCAAAATCACTTGTCTTACATTCAAGTGAAATTTTCGTACCTTCATTTTCATAACTCGTAGATATAACATGTGCATAATCATTGAAATAAGAGACCATTTTCCCTTGATCATACGGAATTAACATCTCACACTTTATATACTCTTTGTATATGTGCGAACGAATCATTTCTACAAGTTCCTCAATCCCAATTTGTTGTTTTGCAGATAGATACACTCGATCCTCCTGAGTTTTCGGGATTTCAACATCCATCATATCTGATTTGTTATACGCATAGATCGTTGGAATATTTTCAACACCAATTTGTTTTAAAGTTTGGTTTGTAATCTCAATCAATTGTTCATAATTTGGATTTGCATAATCCACTACATGAATCAATAAATCTGCCTCCGCTACTTCTTCTAATGTAGAACGGAATGCTTTCACAAGGTGGTGCGGTAATTTACTTACAAACCCAACTGTATCTGTTAATAAAAATGATTTATTATCTGGAAGTTCAATATTTCGCACTGACGTTTCCAGCGTCGCAAATAACATATCCTTTTCAAATACTTGTTTCTCGGTAGAACCGTTAAAGATCTCCAGCATCGTATTCATTATCGTTGACTTACCCGCATTTGTATATCCTACTAAGGAAACAACAGGAATTTCATTTTTCTTACGTTGTTTGCGCTGCGTTTGGCGCTGTGCGACAAGCGCTTCTAACTCTTTATTTAACGCTGCAATCTGTTCCTCAATTTTACGACGGTCTAATTCTAATTTCTTCTCACCGACACCTTTGTTTTTCGTACCAACGCCGCCGCTCTGTCTTCCTAAAGATTCACGAAGACCGATTAAACGTGGCATCATATATTGCAGGTGTGCTACTTCAACTTGCAACTGTGCTTCTTTTGTCTTCGCACGCTGCGCAAAAATATCTAAAATTAAAATTGTACGATCAATGACTTTACAATCTAAATCAGCTTCTAAATTTCGAATTTGCGAAGGTGATAGTTCATCATTAAAGATCACCATGTTCGCATCTGCTTCCTTCACAAAAGTAGAAACTTCTTCAATTTTCCCTTTTCCAATATAATGTGATGGATTCACGCGGTGCAAATTTTGTGTAACTCGCCCTACAACTTCCACATCACACGCTTCCGTAAGATTTGTTAACTCCTCCATCGAATATTCAAAATCACTTTCATTATTTAAATTTACTCCAACTAATATCGCTTTTTGCACTAGTTCTTCCATACATTAATTCCTCCATTTCGATTACGTAAAATAAAAAGCACAGGTCACTGCCTGTGCTTTTTGCAAACGGATGAGAGTACACCAAATAAACAAAAGAAAGCATTGCTTTCAAATTGCTACATGGTCAATAAGTCCCAAATGATATACGTATTCAAGGAAGCATACACATATATCACATCATTCTATTTATAAAGGCAAAACAAAAAGAGGGCGTATTCGTCCCTCCCTCTTTTCACATATCTGTTCAATAAAGGGTTCCTTTAAAATAGGCAGACCAATCCCGTTCACTCTGTACACAGACAGAGCCTTTGAGCGCTATTCAATTATTGGCACAAAGTATTGAGACGTAATCTGATTAAAATCAAAGGAGACCCCTCCGTTCATTAAAAGTTACATAAATCTTAGCATAATTATGTAGTTTTCACAAGAATAAACTTCACTTATGGGCATAAACAAAATCATCAATTTCCGATTATATTCTTCATTTTTTGCGTACACTTCTTATGGTGAAGAGGACATAATTTAATTTTGTACTTGTTCGCTTTCCTCTTGCATTTCCTTTTTCATTTCATGATAGTATGATGGTAATTCGATCCCATGCTCTATAAAATAATTTTCAATTAATGAAATGATCACTTTCAATGTTTTCACACGTGCATATAATTTATCGTTACTAGCGATAATATTCCAGCTTGCATTCGGTTTATCTGTTTTCTCAAACATTTCTTCCATTGCCCGGACATATTCATCCCACTTTTCACGATTGCGCCAATCTTCATCTGTAATTTTCCATCTCTTCAGAGGATTTTTCTCACGATCCTTAAATCGTGCCAGTTGTTCATCTTTACTAATATGATAGAAGAATTTTGCTACTATGTAATGATCATCCGTTAATAATTTTTCAAAATCATTGATTTCATCGTATGCTCTCGTCCATTCTTCTTTTGTAGCAAAACCCTCTACACGCTCAACCAATACACGACCGTACCAAGAGCGATCAAAAATAGTAATTTGACCATACTGGGGAATTTTCCGCCAAAAGCGTTGCAAATAGTGGTAACGTTGTTCATGAGGAGCAGGCGCACCAATTGGATTTACTTGGAATCCACGCGGATCAAGATGCTCAGTAATTCGTTTAATCGCTCCCCCTTTTCCGGCTGCATCCCAACCTTCCATGGCCATGATAACAGCTATTTTTTCTTTTTGTAAAATTTGCTGTAGCGCTAATAAGCGCCTTTGATACTTCTCAAGTTTCTTATTATACTTTGATTTTGATTCCATTTTTTTCGTTAAATCTACTTGGGCAAGACGATCTTTTGTCATAAAATATTCCTCCTTTTTCCATGCTAATGATATTTTAACATAATTTTCACTATTTTCTTACTTATTCAGAAAACATTACCAAATTGTTGTACAATAAGAATGAGGTGATACATAATGAAACAAACTCTACAAAATGCGCTCAAAAAGTATAATGCCATTCATCTAGAAAAGCATATTTTAAATTCTCTTGACCGAGCAATTCAAATTCATCTACGTAAAGGATCTGATGAGCAAATAGCAATCGGAACGTCAAAATTAGGAGGTTTTCCAGATTTACCTGATGAATTAAAGATTCCAACATATAACGACATACCGCTACACTTTATTGGGCAACTGAATTTAGAAGAAGTACAATCCTATCACAGAGGAAACCCACTACCTACAAAAGGCATGTTGTATTTCTTTTATGACGCAGAAGAACAACCGTGGGGATTTGATCCAAGGGATACCGGAAGACACCGCGTTATGTACACGGAAAATATAGAAAAGCTAAAACGACGAGAACTTCAAACAGAAGTGTTCCCTCCTTCAATCATTTCATTTCAAGAAACGTGGACATTAGCAAAAGAAAAAGTCGGTGAAACAGGTTTATCACATGATGATGAATGGGATCTTTATAAAGAAATAGAAGAATTGTATATCGATGGATTGCATCATTTACTCGGCTCCGCACAAGCTATACAATCAGAAGAAATGGCTGAAGAGTGTCATCTTGTTACAAACGGAATCTCTTTAGGAAATGGATACCCTTCAGAGAAAGAAATAAAGCGTTTATCCGGTAGTCCTCAAGATTGGATGTTACTGTTACAACTTGATACGAACGATGAGTCTGAAATGGATTGGGGAGACACTGGTCTATTGTATTTCTGGATCAAAAAAGAGGATTTATTGCAAAGAAACTTTGAAAATACATGGTTGATTTTGCAATGTTGTTAAATCCGAAAGTATCCGGCTCGGTGTAGTGCTTATAGTAAATTAACTATGCATTCGCAGCATAATCCCCCCTCCGTCTCTAAACATTACTGTCATTGGTATAAAGTAAAACTTTAATCAGTGGGGTTTTTCTTCATCTCCCACCTAACTTCTTAGCCTTCGCTAAATTTTGAGATGGGAGTTTTACTGTCCTAAAATATCGGGATAAAACGAAAGACAGTAGAAAAAACAGCCAACTTTTTCTACAAAGTTGGCCTAATCATTATAATTGAAATTACGCTATACGAAGAAACATGATAACTGTTTGTGAAATCCTTTGACTCTTAGTTTTTGCATTACATTATTAACATGATTACGGACTACTCTCTTTTCACATAATCAGTGTTATCGGAAGTGAAAAATGATATTGAGATTAAAGGGTATGATAAACAATACAGTATATTGCAAGTATTTTTAAGGAGAACCCATTAGTGAGTAAAAGACATATAATATTGATATCAATACTTTTTGCTTTAATTATCAGTGTTATTAATACTCCTGCTAAAGCTCAAGAACAGCATTCTGTTGAAAAGTTTTGGTATAAGATTGGTTATAAATCTGTCGGAGAAGCAATAACTGAATGCGAAAAATTATTTCAACGAGGCATTACATTACCGACAAGGCTACCATCAGTAGAATTTACTCATCAATTTGGACATTGTAATAACAATGAATATAGTGTAAATGACAGTTTTGAAATTGAGTATATAAATGAGCATACGGGTACGAAACATTATATGATAAGAATCCGCCCTTTAGAGTATACAATTCCAATTAAACAAGAACTGACTAAGGGTGTATATACACTGAAGGATAAATCGAAAGCAATATTATTTCATATAAGGGAAAGTTCAAGTCTTGATACTCTTACATTTGAAAGGAATGGTTGGCAATATATGCTAATCATTGATAGTAGAGGATTAGATAAAGCTTCATCAAAAGTCTTAGTCCAAATTGCAAATACTATTGAGTGATGAATAAAACAAAGAGGTCTATTGAGACCTCTTTGTTTGTTTAATTAACGTAAGTCCCGATATCAGAAGTAAAAGCAAACCCTTCCCTATATGTGACTCTGAATTTTTCTTTTTTATATTGATTTCTTAGTCATTTATATATCTTATAACTGCCATTTCTTTACCAAACCTGTCACCATTATCAACAAAACCTAAACTCGAATACAAATAATGAGCTCCTTTATTTTCAGGATGATAACCTACTACTATTTTTTTTGCATTTGGTAATTTAGTCATTTCTTCAATCATTAAATTAGTTGCTGCTTTCCCTATACCATTACCTTGGAATTTCTTATCAATCATTATTCTATATACCCAATACCCATCAAGTTCTTCCATTTCAGAATTAAACATTAAAAATCCTACCACTTTTTCTTCACAATAAATTGCATAAGGTTTTAAAGTTGGTTCGAATTTTGATTGAGCTATTGAAATAGCATTTGGTTCAATATATTCTGCTTGTCCATCGGATAACTCTAATTCACAACATTCATACCAGTTTTCTGCATTTAATTCTACAAGTTTCACAGCGGTTTTAATCATAAATTTTCCCCTTTCGAATTTAGAGAATACCTCTACCACTTATAGTTAATTAGGTGTTATTCCCTTAAAATCATTACCGATAAAAGACCTTCTGTTTGTCATAAAGAAAGCCTCTCTCACCGTTAACCATCTTTAAATTTATAATTTTTGGACTATTTTTATCATATCATGTTTTTCTATCAAGTTATTCTTATAATTAAATTTTCTTTATTTTGGGCTAGGTAATGTTTTTTTTAAGTGAATACACTATACATACCCAGTTTACATAAGCTCTAATTATCGGGATTCAATGTATTTAGAAGACTATTAAAAGTCCTCCAGATTCTTTAACTGGGGGACTTTTGTGTTCAAATAATTCTTGTTATCGGAAGTTACCTGAGGAATCATATTGAACAGTTTATTTAAAATTACTTCATATGAAGAAGAAAAAGGAGTGGAGCCAACATATTGCATGGCATCTATTGCAAAAAATAAAGCTATTATTTCATCCTCACTAAACCAAATAGGAGGGATCATTTTATTTTTCATTGTACTAAACCCTCCATTTCTACCTCTTTCTGAATAGACTGGAAAGTAAATTTCACTTAGCTCCTGTATGTCTCGGAGGATTGTTCTCTCTGAGACTCCTTCGGATTTAGCAAGTTCCTTTGCAGTAATGGAATTATTATTGTTTAATGCCAGCATGATTCTAATGATACGTTTAGTCTTAGACATTTAATCACCTTTTTCAATAAATATGACAAAATCTGTCTTATTTATAGTATAAGCTAATTTTAAACTAAGTGAAGGAGGCTGATGCAAAAATGAATACCATCGAATATATTACTGAAACGAAAGAAGTTTTATTTTCACGTAAAAACTTAAAAAATGAAGAGCTATCTGCGAGATTAATAACTGATTACATTGTAAGTAATGGTGTAGTTTACGAGAATATAGGTTCTTGGGTTGATGATGTAGTGAGAATTAAACTTAAAAAGTTGGAGGAAGAAACAACTTACCTAACTCAATCAAAGAAATATAACTTTAGATGTGTTGAATACCGAAAATATGAAGATGACCCATCGCAAAGAGAGGTGCTTCATGTTCTTGAGAAAGAAAGTACTTCTGACTTACTACCTCATCTTTTAATTTTTAATCCTTCTCTACAGGGCAGGCCATTAAAAAGATGTGCATCAGAAATAGATGAAGATCGGGAAATATTTGTTGTATATTATTTAGATGATTGTGAATGTGCATGTCGAATAAAATAAATATTTGTTTCCAAATTTGACACCTCTCATTAAAAAGTTGTTATTTTTATGATAAACAGAATTTAGAGAAAAATAAATCTATTATGTATAGAGATAATAAAGTCGTTTAATTATATTCTTAAAAATAAAGTAACCATTTATCTGTACGCTGATAGATGGTTACTAAAAATGTTTAAAAGGTTAGCTTTTCTTTCGCTTTACGATTTTTTAAGAATATTAAAGTTGTTTAATTTCGGAAGGCGAATAGTTACACATAGCCTCCTTTTTTAATTATTTATTTTAGCCAATATAGATTTAACAAAGTTTGTTTTATCATCTGCATATTTATGTTTATCATTGGGATTAGCCTGTGAAAGTTGAATCTTTAACTGTTCATACTCAATCCGAGAAGTTTTATTATTTTTTAAGTAATCTCTAAAACACAATTGTTTAATTAAATATTTATTACCCTTTTCATACATATGAATTTGATGTGTTCTCGGCTCTCCCTTATTAAAATAATATCTTTCAGGTAATACATCTTTTCTATACCTATAATTTAACTGTTCTAACTTAGCAATACATTTCACACCATTTTCAAAATTCTTTAATTCAATCGCAATATCAATAATAGGTTTTGCACTCAAGTGTGGAATAGAAGTACTTCCAATATGGTGTATTGCCAAAATGTATTCTCCAATTTGTTTTTCAATCAATTGTTTCTCTTTTGAAAATTCGATTTCCCATTCCTCAGTCCAAGGAACTAAAAAAACTTCGCTATGGGGTAACCCTAACATTTGATTAACTCCTCCTGCATACAGCCCTTTTTTACGAACATAATATCGAAATATTCTTTCTTTTCATTATATAGCATACAAATAAAAAGATGGTGTGAAATTCCAATTCATACCATCTTTTTAAATAACTATTTTAATTTTTAAAGGACTTTATTATTTTTTTAACAACTTTAATATTTGTGTACAGTTTGCTCGATAGCGATGGGACGTAATTCCTATATCTAGTAAACCGTTTTTATACTTTCCGAACCATAGCCAAATAAATGGATGATGCTATACTTTGAATAAAAAACACAAGCATTACATAATAAATAAAATATTCCTTATCTATTAACTTAAATATTGCTATTAATGCTACTCCAATTAATATACCAACCGTTAGAACAGTATAAGATAGTGACTTAATTTTAAAGATGAACATTTGTCCTCTCTCATCTTGTGACTCCATCCGACGTTCAAACGTAATTTTGTAAATTTCTGCAATGAACACTAATACTACCAACACACAAATTACAATCGTAGCAATATTAACCATCATTCATCCTCCTCATATTTAAATACATCAGTTATTTCTTTCTCAAGCGAATTAGCAATTTTGAAAGCTAAAATCAAAGAAGGGTTATATTTATTTTTTTCTAAAGCTACTATAGTTTGTCGACTGACACCAACTGCATCTGCTAATTGTTGTTGCGTCCATCTTTTTTCAGCTCTTCCTACCGCTATATTATTTTCGAGCATGTCATTCCTCTCTTCTATTACACAGTTATCTCAACTCGATAGTAATATATTTTTTACAAAAAGTAAAGAATATATTACTATAAACTGAATAACACATTATATGTTTAACTGAAAAAACGTGAAAATTATAAGATGTTACATTTATTTGGGATAAAAACTATGAATTCTTTGCACTAAAGATTATTTTGGCTAGAAACCTTGTTGCAGTTTTAGTAATTTGTTTTTGTTGTATCTTGAAGTGTCCCAAAAACAAAAAGTTTGTACATTTTCATCTGGAGATGTCAATTTTTTCGTTTTGGGGGTATTTGTAATTCTTAGCTTGATAGCAATGTGGTGCTACCCCACATCCATCAACTTAAGGTATATTTTTATACAAAATGCGGTCTTTCCATATAGTTTTTTATTATCTTTTATAGATTTTATAAAAGTAGGCATATCAAATAAACCCTGACGGGTTTTAATTTTTTTACTATGCTACCTGATGAGTAGAAGTGGTATACTCATAAATAACACCCAAAACATACTAAGATTAGTAGTGTAAACCAATGCATTGGTTTACACTACTATTTTTTTATAGTAGAAGTGAAGAGTAGGTCGCTTTGATATTGGGATTTTAAATCCGTACCCAAAACAGACCTTCTTCACTTACCTTATTTGAATCAGTTTAGTATGTGGATCCTTGAGATCGTGTATAAGAAATGGGAATCGATAAGAGTAAGATGAGGACTTCAATTCTACATAAGGAGGAAAAATATGCAACATGTAATTGCGTTTGATGTTAGTATGGGAAAAAGTTATATGGTTATTTATAATGCTCAAAAACAATGTATTTTTGAAAGTGAAATCAATCATTCTAAGCCTGATTTTGAAGAACTACGAAAACGAATAGATCAACTTATGAATGAAAATAAGAAATCACCTCACATTGTGTTCGAAGCAACTGGTGTCTATTCGAGACAACTAGAGCGTTTTATGCAAGATAACAAGTTTGAATACTTTCTGTTGAACCCTTTAGAAGCGAAATTACAATGTGACTCCTTACGGATTCATAAAACCGATAGAAGCGACGCGCATCAATTAGCTCTCACACATTTCACGGCTTCCCGGAGGGAAAAGACAGGCACAGATAACTTATTTTATCAATTAAAATCACTCTCAAGGTTCTATAATGAACTGGATGACGAATTATCTTTGATTCGTAGCCGAATGCATAAAGTCATTCAATTGACATTTCCGGAATTGGAACAGATTTTCATAACTAAGTCAGATTTATTTCTAAACTTTGTTCAATTATTCCCTCACCCAGACTTTGTTCAAAATCTTTCTAAAACGGTCATGAAGAATCAGATTCGTAAGAATACCAATAAAAACATCTCAATCCGTATAGCAGAAAAGAAGGCTATGGAAGTACTTGAAGCTGCCAGGTATTCTTATCCAGCCGTACGTCAGGATGACGTTTTATGTGAACAACTCAAATCGTACGCGAAACGCTATCAGGAGCTCCTTCATCAAAAAGAACAGTGTATCACGAAGATGGTACGATTAGCTGAAAGTCGCACAGAATATCCAATTATTCTTAGTTTTCCGGGAATAGGTCCCAATACGGCTATACGCTTGTTAGCTGAAATCGGTGATATTACTCGCTTCAAGAATAACAAACAACTTAATGCATTTGCAGGTATTGATATACGCCGTTTTCAATCAGGAAAAACTTTTTTCAAAGATAAGATCAATAAACGTGGAAATAAGCATCTGCGTAAGCTTCTTTTTCTCATTATCCAGAACATGATAAAACTACGTCGTTACGGACAGAACCACATTGTTGAGTATTATGATAAATTAAAAACGCAACCTTATAACAAATGTCATAAAGTTGCGTCAATCGCATGTGTAAATAAGTTATTGAAGCTTCTCTTCTACCTTATTACACATAATATACACTATGATTATCGGTTAACCGCCTGAAATCATAGTCTCATTCATCATACTATATTTATTCCCCCTAGTAAAAAAATGAATACATATTAGGGGTATTTAGTTTGCATTAAATTTAATATATGCGATATTCAATTGATTAAAAATCTAAAAATAATGATTGACTAATCGTAAGAAATATCAAAGACTGTCTTTTTCTC
>NZ_AXVB01000013.1:0-134459 GCF_000482345.1 Bacillus sp. UNC437CL72CviS29
CTCATCGTACTTTGGTAGATCCGTGAAGTTGAAATTCCAGTTTCCAGCTTGATCAGCTTTTACTTCTTGGTTTTTGAACTCTTTACCATTTTGAAGTAGTTGAACTGTGATGCTTTCTGGGCGTTTACCAAACTTATTGTTGTAATCGTCCCATACTTTCTTACCACTAACTTCTGTTGTTTCTGTATTCTTGTAAGTGTTCGTAATCGTTGTTCCTTCTACCTTTGTTTCGTAGCCGTCTACTTTTACTTCACCTACTGTGTACTTGTACTCGTTTCCTTGTTCATCGTACTTTGGTAGATCTTTGAAATCGAAGTTCCAGTTACCAGTTTGGTCAGCTTTCACTTCTTGTGTTTTCAACTCTGTTCCATTTTGAAGCAATTGAACCGTGATGCTTTCTGGGCGTTTGCCAAACTTATTGTTGTAGTCATCCCATATCTTCGTTCCTGAAACAGATATAGTTTTCACTTTATTTGGAATATCCAGTTCGACTCCATTTTCAGCATCTGATTTTATTTCAAACTCTACTTTTTTCTGAGGATCGAAATCAATATAGTCTGGAGCCGAAACTTCTTGCACATAATATTTACCTGGTGATAATTTAGGAGTTTCAACTATCCCTTTTTCATTTGTTTTATATTCGCCCCCAACTTGTTCACCAGACTCTTTATACAACTTAAACGAAACATTCGGGATTACTTTTTCTTTATTTCCTTCAATATGTTTAACAATTTTTAGCTTTCCTTTTGGAACCTGGTTACCTTCAGCACCACCACCAGCTGCCATATTTTCGACCGAGTGACTACCTGAATCAGTAACTGGTTCTTTGTCTAGAACTTGGTAATCAATCGTATAATCATTCTTAAAGAATTCTTGCTTCTTTCCGGCTTCCGTTATAGTAGCTGTATAAGCAATCGAAAAGGAGGTAAGATTTGCTTTATCCTTATAAAGCAAAACTTTAAATGTGGTATCACTAGTAAACGTAATCTTTCCATAACCTTGAGATTCAAACTCTTGCAGTGATAAATTTTGACGGCCTAGATCACTATTAATATCTACCCTGAAACTATCTTTATTAAGTGTTTGACCTTCTTGCAAACGATCAGACACAACAATATCACGACTTAGCTTTTCTTTATTTAGGTTTATATTCAAGAACCAACGTACTTCATCGTCCCCTGAGAGCATATCACCAGTTTTATAAAAAAATGGTCCCTCTCCAGGCTCTGTACCACCACCACCACCTTTTGGGCCGGTAATTGTTACAGCTTGTTTATCTACATTTGTACCGAAATTTGTTTCAATTTCTTTCTTTTCATCAGTTCCTACTTGAGTAGCTTGCACTCTAAAATTTAAATACCCTGTAATATTTTCATATGCATCTACTTTTTCATTAAATGTACATACCACAGTACCTGACGTTACTTTACAAGTACCATAATCACCTAAATTAAACGTTGTACTCATGCCGCTTAATTCTGGAGGCAGCGTTAATGTTAATGTGTCTCCAGGTTTCAGCCTAACTCCATCTTTTTCACTGAAGTTTACAGTTACTTTGGTCAGTTCTCCGCTCTGTAAATCTGTTTTATCAATCTTAAAGCTATCCACAAGTCCTAATGTATTTAACTCTTGTGCATTTGCGATTATAGGCATTAAACTCTGACCTATAGTAAACATCAAAATCATTATAATCGAAAAAATCGAAGTTATTCTTTTTAAATACATACTTTGTGTGATTCCTCCCTATAAAATTGAATGCATATAAATCCTGATACAAACATACTATGACAAAGATTCTATTATTCAATGTCATTAAGCCATTTTCCTTAAATATGTTTGATAGCTATTATCATCTTTTTCTCTTTTTTCAACTCTTCTATTACTTAGAGACTTGAAATTTGCTTTGTATATCGATTCATCTAATTTCTCCGACATGTCTAAACTGTGTTATTTCCGGTCTATATTACTTACCAAAAATAGATAAAGGAATTCAAATTACAAAAACACATGAACAGGTCATAGGATAACCTCAAAGTCAGGAGAAGACAATTCAACAAGCATTCACGATAAAACTCATGACCATCATTCATCTTATTTATTATGCTGTAGGGGTTTCAAAACTTCTCCATATCCATCGCGGAACGATTGCTCAGTACGTAAAAGTTTTCAGTGCGGGCAAGTATGGGCAAACTATTTCATAGTAAATATGCATTTGGCCACCTTCCATACTTATCCTCCTGAAGAATGACAAGAAGTACAGCGTACAATCGAATTTAGCACACCAGCCGAAGAATGTTATAGCTGTGAAACGTGCTAGGATACTCGTACTCTAAAGGATGTCATTGAAGATATGTCTTCGTTTTCTGTCATCATGAGTCGAAGTAAAATTAGCCATATGTTAAAACATTTTATGTTTCGTTACACAACTGAACTACACACCGAAACAATCTGACAAGAAAAACAAGAAGCGTTCCAATATAAGCGCTATATGATTAAAAACGCTCCGAACGAAGTATTGTTTACCTATGAAGATAAAAGTCCTATTCTCCAAATCTGAATACAATGGAACGAATTTTGGGGGTAACTAAAAAAGAGTTTTACTGGAAAATAATTACATGTGAATCGTGCGGAAATATGAAATTCAGCCTTTTCATTTTTGGAGTCTATAAATGAGTGTCGAGAAAAAGTAATTTGCCTAATAGATCTATGACTATGTCGAAGAATTAAAATGAACTTATACATACATTTCACTTACTCGCTAAGAAGCGTTAGCTTTTCTAAGGTGACATTACATTTTAACATCGAGAAATTTATATATAAGTGATGATAATATCAAAATCGAGAGATTTATATCCTTTCATTATTTTTATCAAATCATGAAAACCTTAGTTGGACTATATGTACTATTTTAGACATAAAATCCCTAGTTTTTTGACTAGGTTGGAAGTTTTCATGATTCATTACTAATTTGTGTAGATACTTGATTAGATGCAGTGTTAGTTTAGTATTTCGCATGGTTGTAACAATGTTATTCACAACGATTACACCATTTCCTGGTAACATTCCATCAACTAATACGACATGTACGGCTTTTTGATGAATTTACCCCCCAACAACCTATTATTCTAGAATCATTCTAAAAAAGCAATAGTTAATTGGTGATTTTCTATTTTCCTTTTATCACCACAACATATTTTTGTCACATACATTAGAGTAAAAAACTGCAACAGAAAAAGAGATAGCTTTGCCATCTCTTTTTCTGTTGCAGCTTCCTGTTATTAAGCCATACGTGAGGTTCTCCCTATATGACTTTTCGGTGTGTTTCTTTCTTTGACGTCTGATCGGTCTATAGACCGATCAGACGTTTTATATCAACTTGTATATCATTTATAAACAAAAATAGGTATCTTTTTTCCTATTACATTTTCTCTGGCGCAGATACACCAACTAATGCTAATGCATTTTGAAGTGTGATGCGTACTGCACGCATTAATTCGTAACGAGCTTTACTTAATTCTAAATTATCTTGGTTTAATACTTTTTCTGCATTGTAGAAGCTATGAAGCGTAGCTGCTAATTCAAACGCATAGTTTGTAATGCGGTGTGGCAGGCGCTTCTGCGCTGCTTCGGCAACTGCCGCTGGGAATTCACCAAGTTTTTTCAGTAAGTCTACTTCTTTTTCAGAAGCAACAAGTTTGTAGTTTACATCTCCGCCTGTAGTTAATCCAAGCTCTTCACCTTGACGAAGGATGCTGCATACACGTGCATGAGCGTATTGTGCATAGTATACAGGGTTTTCGTTAGATTTTGATACCGCTAAGTCCATATCAAAGTCTAAGTGAGAGTCACCGCTGCGCATTGCAAAGAAGTAACGCATTGCGTCCACGCCTACTTCTTCCATTAGCTCACGAAGTGTAACGGCTTTACCTGTACGCTTACTCATTTTTACTTTTTCACCATTTTGGTATAGTTGTACCATTTGGATGATTTCTACTTCTAACGTCTCTTTATCGTAACCAAGCGCTTGAATTGCAGCTTTCATACGAGGAATGTAGCCGTGGTGGTCAGCACCCCAAATGTTGATTAATTTATCAAATCCGCGCTCTAATTTATCACGGTGATACGCGATATCTGGCGTTAAGTATGTGTAAGAACCATCATTTTTAATTAATACACGGTTTTTATCATCACCATAAGTCATAGAACGGAACCAAGTTGCTCCATCTTCTTCAAATATTTCATCACGCTCTTTTAATACTGCAAGAGCTTGATCAATCTTTCCGTTTTTGTATAGTGATGTTTCAGAGAACCATACATCAAACTTAACACGGAAGCTTTCTAAGTCTTTTTGAAGTTTTGCTAATTCGTATTTCAAACCGTACTCACGGTAGAATTCATAGCTTTCTTTCTCATCAACTTTTGCATAACGGTCGCCAAACTCTTCAGCTAAGCGTTGTCCGATTCCGATGATATCCGCACCATGGTAGCCGTCTTCTGGCATTTCTTTTTCTAAACCTAATGCTTGCATGTAACGAGCTTCAACAGAAAGCGCTAAGTTATGAATTTGGTTACCAGCGTCGTTGATGTAGTATTCACGAGATACATCATATCCTGCTTTAGCTAATACGTTACATAACGTATCACCTACTGCCGCACCACGTGCATGTCCTAAGTGAAGGTCACCTGTTGGGTTTGCAGATACGAACTCAACTTGTACTTTTTCACCCTTACCGGTATCCGTCTCACCATAAGCCTCACCAGCATTAACAATCGCTGAGATTAGATCTGTTAAATAGCTGTTATCCATGTAGAAGTTAATAAAACCAGGACCAGCAATTTCAATCTTTTCAATAGAAGCTTTTGCTTTATCGAAGTTTGCAATTAATTCTTCTGCAATCATACGAGGAGCTTTTTTTGCTACGCGCGCAAGCTGCATCGCCATGTTTGTAGAGAAATCACCATGTGTTTTATCTTTTGGAGATTCTAATACAACGTTTGGAATTTGTTCTTCTGTTGCTAATTCTGCTTTCAATACGGCAGCTTTAATTTCTTCTTTAATCAATTCTTTTACTTGTTCTAAAGAGTTCATTATTTTGCCTCCTTCAAATTAATCGTAATTGTATATCGGCCAGCTTCTTGTTCACCCAGAAGCAATGCGTACGTTAAAAAGAGTTGTCCTTTTTTCTTCTCGTCCGACCATTTAAAAAGAACGTTATCAGTTTTCGTTTGCAATGTAAACGTACCAAGCTCACTCGTATACGTACCAGTTGTCCATTCACCTTTCACATGCGTCTGACGCATCGAAACAGCACCTGAACGCATAATAAGAACTTGTTCACCTTGAATTTTAATGATTGTCTTTACTTCGCCTTGTTCGTTCGGCTCTTGAAACGTTACGTATGTACCTTGACCTTTTACATAGTATTGACCATTTGCCTCAAAAGCAACGGTCTCCTTTCGTGCCCCTTCACGGATTTCTGTTACGAAATGAACGTGTACTGGCAAGCCTGCAAGTTGTTTCTCCACGTCTTGCACACCTTTCAACATGTTATAGATATTAAATAAACTTTATAATAAATCACTTTTTCTATCATATCAAAAAAAACCTCTGTCTGTCTGCTGAAAAATCAGGAAAACCCTGTTCCAAAAAAACAATTTATAAAGATCTATCCCCTATGATAAAATATCTTTTAAATCTAAATTTTCTTTCATTAAAAGGAGATGTGAAAAATGATACCGCCAAAGTTAAAAAAGGGAGATGAAATCCGAGTTATTTCACCGTCTTCTAGTTTAAGTATTGTTTCAGATTATAACCGAAAGCTTGCTATGAAACGACTAGCAGCTATGGGATTTCGCGTTACATTTTCAAAAAATGCGGAAGAAATTGACCGTTTTACTTCCTCCTCTGTTTCTTCCCGTATCCATGATCTTCACGAAGCTTTCGCTGATCCAAGCGTAAAAGCAATCTTGACAACACTTGGAGGATATAATTCCAACGGGCTACTAAGTCATCTAAATTACGACTTAATTGGCAGCAATCCCAAAATTTTATGTGGTTATTCTGATATTACTGCTTTAGGTAATGCAATTTATGCAAAGACTGGTCTGATTACATATTCGGGTCCCCACTTCTCTTCATTCGGAATGGAGAAAGGGCTTGATTATACAATAGATTACTTTTTAAAATGCATGACTTCTGAAGAGTCGATAGAAATACAACCTGCTGAAACGTGGAGCGATGACCCTTGGTATATGGATCAAGAAAATCGAACTTTCTTCCAAAATGAAGGTTATATCTCCTTGCATGAAGGTGAAGCAGTTGGAAAAATTATTGGTGGTAATATGAGTACCTTTAATTTGTTGCAAGGCACAAAATATATGCCAAGCTTACGAGATAAAATATTATTTTTAGAAGAAGACTCTTTAACTGGAAAAGCTACAGTTAAAACTTTCGATCGTTACTTACACTCTCTCATCCAACAACCAGACTTTGAACATGTAAAAGGCATTGTACTTGGAAGACTACAAAAAGATTCTGAAGCTGTCATAGAAGATATTCAAGAAATGACTTATTCAAAACAAGAACTGTCCCATATTCCTGTAATTGCAAATGCTAACTTTGGGCATACTACCCCAATTTTTACTTTCCCAATTGGCGGGCGCGCAAAAATTATTTCAAGTCAAACAAACACATCTATTACAGTTTTAACACATTAAAAAAGGAGCGCACAATTCGCTCCTTTTACACTTTTTGTAATTTCTTTAAAGCCCTTTCTGGGATTTCTTCTTTTGAAACTTCAGCCCAACCTTTCCCCTGCATGCCTTTCGCGTAAATTTTTATAAAATCACCTGAGTGCAATTGATGGTTCACCATCTTTTTAATTGTTTGCTGTTTCCCGTTCTCTGAGTAACCATTTAATGTATATAAATATTCATCGTCTATCTTCTCGCCCTTATTTATAACCGCATAATAATCTTGTATTTCTTTATTTGAAAAGAAGTTATCGACAAACGCCTGAACACCTTCTGTTTTTGTTTGTAAATAATACGCTGTACCACCTAAAATAATGGCAAATACAGCTAACACTTTTATTACCAATTTCATACATGGCCTCCTATTTATATATCCTTCTGATTAATCACATATTGATATCTGTATTATACAGAATGGGACATACTATACACCATTGAAATGTATTACACTTTCCTTACACAATTGTAAGGAAAAATATTTGTAGTATGTTCTTAATAAAAAAATTTTCCGTTTAAACAATTTTTGTATTATTATTGAATAATACAAATTTTTATAATAAATATCAAAAAGGAGACAGTTTTCAAATGGCTATCTTACAAGGTTTAGCACTACTACTCGTTGTACTTTTTCTTTTCACACTGTTTAGCTACCGTGCTCCTTACGGAATGAAGGCAATGGGCGCTTTGGCCAACGCTGCGATCGCAAGCTTTCTTATTGAAGCATTCCATCGTTATATCGGTGGAGAAATGTTTCATAACAGCTTTTTACAATCAGTTGGACAGGCCTCTGGTAGTATGAGCGGTGTCGCAGCTGCAATTTTGGTAGCACTCGCAATTGGTGTATCTCCTGTATATGCTGTTTTAATCGGTATTGCCACAAGTGGATTTGGTATTTTACCAGGCTTTTTTGCTGGTTATATTTGTGCCTTTGTCGTGAAATTTCTCGAGAAAAAATTGCCAGCTGGCGTAGAATTCCTTGCAATTTTATTCATTGCAGCACCTCTTTCACGCGGAATGGCTATGCTCATGGATCCCGTTGTAAATGCAACACTTGGAAAAATTGGTTCTATTATTTCAATTGCAACTACAGAAAGCCCGGTTATTATGGGGATTATGCTCGGCGGGCTCATCACAGTTATCTCTACATCTCCATTAAGCTCCATGGCTCTAACTGCGATGCTTGGTTTAACAGGTTTACCAATGGCTATTGGTAGTCTTGCAGTAGCAGCCTCTGCTCCAATGAACTTTATTTTCTTTAAACGTTTAAAGATTTGTTCAAAGAAAGATACAATCGCTGTCGCAATTGAACCATTAACACAAGCTGATATTGTCGCAGCGAATCCAATTCCAATTTATACAACAAACTTTGTTGGTGGTGCACTTGCTGGTATTATTACCTCCCTATTCCAACTTATAAACAATGCACCCGGTACGGCATCACCAATTCCAGGACTCCTTGTTCTCTTTGGATTCAACGATGGAATAAAAGTAGCGATTGCAGCTATATTATGTGGAATTGTTACCACAATTATCGGTTACATCGGAACTATTATTTTCCGTAAGTACCCAATTCGTTCCGCTGATGAAATTCGCGGAATCTCTACAGAAGAAAAAGTTGCATAAAAAAAGAGGAGCTAGCCCCACTAAATGGGACTAGCTCCTCTTTTAATACAGATTGTTTGCAGCTGGTTTTCGAATTTTAAAGAACGGTCGATATGTTGTGTCGAATCGTCGATATCGATGCTGCAAATCGGCTAGAATGCTCGGTGGCTTCGCTTCTTCCTGCGAGGCAAAAATCGCCTCTACGTCTGAAGCTCCATCCCCCTTCCATTCTGAACGAGCCGTTTCCGCTTTTATTTTACCCAACCAAGAAGCATTTCCCGCACGAATTTGCTTGCTGCGATTGGTGTTTGATCACTATGATCATAGACTGGAGCTACTTCTACTAAGTCTGCTCCAACTACTTTTATATTTGAATTTGCAATTGCTACGATGGAATCTAATAGTTCTTTCGATGTGATACCACCAGCTTCTAATGTTCCTGTTCCAGGAGCATGCGCTGGATCTAATACGTCGATGTCAATTGTGACATAAACTGGGCGTCCTGCAAGCTTTGGTAATACTTCTTTCAACGGTTCTAACACGTCAAATTTGTATAGGTTCATGCCCACTTCTTTTGCCCATTCGAATTCTTCTTTCATTCCAGAACGAATTCCGAAAGAATATACGTTTTCCGGACCAATTAAATCGCACACTTTACGAATTGGTGTAGAGTGAGATAAAGGCTCTCCTTCATATGACTCGCGCAAATCAGTATGAGCATCCATATGAATGATTGCTAAATCCGGATATTTTTTTGCCATTGCCTTAAAAATTGGCCAAGACACTAGATGCTCACCGCCAAGACCTAGTGGAAACTTACCGGCATCCAATAGTTTTGTTACATATTCTTCAATCATGTCTATACTGCGTTGTGGATTTCCGAATGGTAGCGGAATATCACCAGCATCAAAATATTTTACATCTTCTAGTTCACGATCTAAATATGGACTGTACTCTTCTAGTCCAATCGATACTTCACGAATACGTGCAGGACCAAAACGAGAGCCTGGACGGTAACTTACTGTCCAATCCATTGGCATCCCATAAATTACGGCCTCTGCATCTTCAAAACTTGGATGACTTTTAATAAATACTTTACCTGAATAAGCTTCATCAAAACGCATATTCTTTTCCTCCTTATGTGGAACTTAAGGTATCCCAACCTTTCATTATTTCTCAAATTTGGAGTGCTATACTCCTCTTTCTCGATTTACCTCAATCTTCTTTTAGCGATAGAAGATTATTTTATTATAATAGCGTCAGCAGCTAGCATGTCCGTTCTATCGCACACCTTGAATGAGCTGCTTCCGCTTTTCTATTTGTCCAGCTGCTGCGGCTAGAATACTCGGTGGCTTCGCTTCTTCCTACGAGGCAAAAATCGCCTCTACGTCTGAAGCTCCATCCCCCTCCTATTCTGAACAAGCCGCCTCCGCTTTTCTATTTAAGTAAGTCTCCAACAAATTTCGGTAATACGAATGCTGCTTTATGCAGTTCTTTTGTGTAATATTTCGTTTCAATTTCGTGGAAACGCTCTTCGCTTACTTCTAATGGATCGTGCTCTTTAGATCCAATTGTAAATGTCCACATTCCACTTGGATATGTTGGGATATTCGCTGTGTATAAACGTGTAATTGGGAAGATTTCTTTAACGTCTTTAAACACAGTTGAAATTAATTCTGGTGTAAACCAAGGGTTATCCGTTTGAGCAACGAAAATACCGTCTGCTTTTAACGCTTTAGAGATTCCAGCATAGAATCCTTTTGTAAATAAGTTTACTGCTGGTCCTACTGGCTCTGTAGAGTCAACCATAATTACGTCATATTCATTTTCACTTTCCGCGATGTGTAAAAAGCCGTCTCCTACTTTCACTTCAACACGTTCGTTATCTAGAGCACCTGCAATTGATGGTAAGTACTGTTTAGAGTACTCGATTACTTTACCGTCGATTTCAACAAGTGTTGCTTTCTTTACACTTGGGTGCTTTAATACTTCACGGATTACACCGCCATCGCCACCGCCAACAACTAATACGTTCTCAGGGTTTGGATGTGTAAATAAAGGTACGTGCGCTACCATTTCATGATACACAAACTCGTCCTTCTCTGTTGTCATAACCATACCATCTAAAATAAGCATGTTTCCAAATTCTTCAGTTTCAACCATATCAAGCTTTTGAAATTCTGTTTGCTCCGTATGTAATGTGCGGTTAATACGCGCCGTAATTCCAAAATGTTTTGTTTGTTTTTCAGTGAACCATAGTTCCATCGTACAATCACGCCTTTCATTGCAAATTTATAATAGGGACATCATTAATGTCCCCTAACAAAAATAAAACAAAACATACAAAATGTATAGTTAAAAGTACAAAAATACCGAAAATATATTTTGGTAAAATTACTTTCGTTCGTAAATTGCAAAAACACTATATTTAACAATAAAGAAAACCCTTTCTTATGAAAGGGTTTCTGTCTCTGCGTTTATAGTTTCTTTAACAGGAAGTAAAATCATCACACAACCAACTAAAACAACAATTCCTCCAACTAAAAACGGACTTTGCGGTGAAATCGCATGACCGATAATTCCTGATAAAATTGGTGCAATTGCTCCGCCAAGCCAACGAACGAAATTGTATACGCCGGATGTAATAGATCTTTCATAAGGTGAAATATCCATGACATAGCTTGTATATAAAGCGTTATTTAGTCCAGATGCTAATCCTGATAATACAATAAGAACAATTTGTAACCACATGACTTTCACAAAGAATAATGCAATTAACAAAATCGCAAATACAAATAAACTAAAACGTAGCAATGCTTTCGGCTCATATTTACCTTCCAGTTTATGTGCTAATATCGCAGATCCGTATGCTAGCGCTAAACCCCATCCACAAAATACAAAACCGAGCTGAATTGCTGATAAATGCATAATAAGTGGTGAATATGCTAACACAACGAAAAATCCATAATAATATAACATGCCTGAAATAGCACCTTGCATAAACGGTTTATATTTAATCAAGTTAAGTAATTCCCCTACACCAGCTGCTTTACGCTTTACTTTTCGCTCCGGTTCTTTTACAAAAAAGAAAACAAGAATAAATGCTAGTAAAATTAAAAGACTTGTCGCGAAAAATGGATAACGCCAAGAATATCCGCCGAGTAAACCACCTAATAATGGACCACCGGCCATCCCTAAACCGATTGCCGCCTCATATAAACCAACCGCTTCATGTACTTCTTTACTAAGTGCAATTAATAATGTCATCGCTGTTGCGAAGAACATTGCATTACCTAATCCCCATCCTGCACGGAAAAGAGATAACTGTGTAATTGTTTGTGATACACCGCATATAAAAGCGAACACAGTTACAATTGCGAGACCAATCGTCATCATTCTCTTATCACCAAACCGCGCTGCGAATAAACCAGCTGGCAGCATCATAATTGCCATCGTTAAAATATAAGCTGTAAATAACATCTCCACTTGCCAATGTGTTGCCCCTATCTTCTCAGCAATAATGGGCAAAATAGGATCGACTACTCCGATGCCTGAAAAGGCAAGAAAAGTAGCCAACACTGTAATTAATCTTCCGAATTTTTGTTGGCTCTCCATATTCATTACTCTCCTTTTGTTTCATCCAAAAATCTAGTTGCACGCTCTAAACTATTCTCTAATTCTGCTTTCACGCGCTCCATTTGTTTCATTTTTGTATCTAGCGTTTGTACTTGTTTCTCGAGCATATTCTTAATTTCTCGAATCACATCGCGATCACGTGGATTGTCACTATTTCGTCTTTGCTCCATGCGCTCTTTTAACGATAAGAAATGCTGCATTTCTTGAAGTGTGATTCCTAGTACTTCTTTCGCCTCTACAATCTTTTTAATACGGACAATATCCTCATCCGTATAAAGGCGAATGTTTCCTTCACTGCGCTCCGGTGGATGAATTAAACCAATTTCCTCATAATAACGAAGTGTACGTTTTGTTAAACCAACTTGCTTTGTTACTTCATCGATCTTATACATGTATATTCCCCCTTCCATCACATTATTACATTTTACGTTAACGTTAACTTTCATGCAACTGTTATGTTTTTGTAAATGTTTGGCATATAGATTGTATTTTATTCACTACAGTTTCATAATGAAAGAAATGAACTTATAAGGAGATTTTCAAATGAAACAACCACTTATTTTTGCCCATCGTGGAGTTAAAGGTACACATCCAGAGAATACAATGATCGCTTTCCAAGAAGCGGAGCGCGTTGGTGCCCACGGCATCGAACTTGATATTCACCTTTCGAAAGATGGTGAGCTTGTTGTAATTCACGATGAAACTGTTGATCGTACAACAAATGGAACTGGATTGGTCTCTGAAAAAACCGTAGCAGAATTACAAGTTCTTGATGCGGGTAGCCATAAAAATCCTTCTTTCCACGAAGCGAAAATCCCAACCTTACGTGAAGTATTCATTTGGTTATCTACGACAAATTTACAGTTAAACATTGAACTAAAAACAGATGTAATTCACTATCCAAATATCGAGGAGAAGGTTGTGGATCTTGTTCGTGAATATCATCTTTCTAATCAAATTATATTCTCATCTTTTAATCATGAATCTGTTTCTTCTCTTGCAGAACTCGCACCTGAAATTCCAAGAGCCATCTTATATGATGAACCAATTGCCGATCCACTTGCTGAAGCGAAGAAAAGAGAAGCAGCCGGATTACACCCTAACTTTCAGCTACTAACAAAAGAATTTGTGCAAACTGCACAGCAGCAAGGCTATGTATTCCGCCCCTATACAATCAATGAATATAAAGATTTACAAACTATGATTGATTACGGCGTAGATGTTATTATTACAGATTGGCCTATGCGTGCTTTTGAGCTCCTTTCTTAAGAAAGGAGCTCTTTTTTGTTTTGTGTTTAAAATACGAAAAAACCCTCAATACTAGTATTAATCGACGAGGGATTCCTGCCCTTGAATAGGAAGGTAAAAGTATATGATGAGGGGATGAAAAAGATGGGCCAAACTGTAAATCCAAAACTTCAAAAATATAAACGTCTTTTCTTCACCGCACTTTTTTCATGCGTACTTTTTTTCGTTTTTTCTTTTTTTATTATCATCATAGCAGCAAAGATTATGGGGCCACCTCCCATCGTCGTTCCGCAAACAAGCACCTTTTATGCGAATGATGATACTGTAATGGGACAAAGTAATGGGATACAAAAACGCTATAGCGTATCTCTTGATCAAATTTCTCCTTATATAAGAAAAGCGACACTTTCTATCGAAGACCAACGATTCTATGATCATCATGGCTTCGATATAAAACGAATTATCGGCGCAATCATTGCCGATATAAAAGCAATGGCAAAAGTTCAAGGTGCTAGTACCATTACGCAGCAATACGCCCGTAATCTATATTTAGATCATGATAAGACTTGGAAACGAAAAGCATTAGAAGCAATATATACGATTCGTCTTGAGGTCAATTACAACAAGAATCATATTTTAGAAGGGTATTTAAATACGATTTATTACGGACACGGTGCTTATGGTATTGAAGCCGCTTCTCGTCTTTACTTTAATAAATCTGCTAGTGACTTAACATTAGCAGAGGCAAGTATGTTAGCTGGTATCCCAAAAGGTCCCAGTGTATACTCTCCCTACTTAAAGGAAGAACGGGCAAAAACACGACAATCAATCATTTTAGATGAAATGGTAGAGCAAGGTTATATTACAAAGGGGCAAGCATCCTCTGCAAAAAAAGAGAAGCTTACGTTTGCTTCATTAGAAACAAAAGAAGTAGCACAAATAGCCCCTTATTTCCAAGACGCTGTGCAAAACTCGCTTCTTCACGACGTTGGACTAGATGAACAAACATTGCACCGTGGTGGGCTTCGTATTTACACCACGCTTGATCAGAAGCTACAAACAATAGCGGAGCAAGCTGTAAAAGATACGATTCCGGAAACGACAAATATACAAACGGCTCTTATTTCAATGAATCCGAAAACAGGAGAAGTAGGGGCTCTTGTGGGCGGAAAAGATTATAAAGAGAGTCAATTTAACCGAGCGACTCAAGCATCTCGCCAACCAGGATCCACCTTTAAGCCGTTTCTATATTACGCTGCACTTGAAAAAGGATTTACACCAGCAACTCGCTTAAAAAGTGAATATACAGTATTTACATTAGGCGACGGTGTTTCTAAATATAAACCAAAAAATTATAAAGACTACTATGCCGATGATTTTGTAACGATGGCCCAAGCTCTTGCAGTATCAGATAACGTATATGCCGTGAAAACACATTTATTTTTAGGAGAAGACTCCCTTGCGAAAACCGCTAAACAATTTGGTATTACAAGTTCACTAAAAGATGTACCATCTCTTGCACTTGGTACTTCCCCTGTAAAACCAATTGAAATGGTAAGTGCGTATAGCATGTTTGCGAACGGCGGGAAGCAAGTTAAACCCACCCTTATTCGCCGCGTTGTCGATAACGAAGGAAACATTTTATATGATGCGCATTTAGAAAGTAAACAGGTGCTCGATAAAAACAATACGTTTGTAATGGAAGAGATGATGACGGGAATGTTCAATAAAAATTTGAGTGGCTATGCCTCCGTTACAGGACAATCCCTTCTTCAAAAACTATCGCGCACATACGCAGGGAAATCTGGATCCACAGAAACGGATAGTTGGATGATTGGCTTTACTCCGCAAATTGTAACCGGTGTTTGGGTCGGGTACGATCAGCCTAAATCCATCTCAAATCCGGCAGAGCAAGGATACGCCAAGAAGATTTGGGCCGATACAATGGAAAAAGGGCTAGACGGTCAGCCTAAAAAAGATTTCAAACAACCAAGTGACGTCGTTGCTGTAAATATCAATCCCGAAAATGGAAAAATCGCAACGAAAGGCTGTCCTGCTTCTGTGAAAATGTATTTTACAAAAGGAACCGAACCGACTGAATATTGTATGGCTCATGTTGATGACAAAGAAGAATTCGAGAAGGCTAGTAAAGAGAAGAAAAAAGACAGCTGGTGGAAAAGATATTTTCCATGGTAAAACATAGCAACGTTCCAACAATATACAACATAAAATATTAAAATAAAGGCTACCAGGAATTCCTCTGGTAGCCTTTAACTTTATTCTCCTAATAATGCATGGCGCAATTCTTCACTAGATTCGTTCCAAATTGCTTCATTATGCTCTTTCAAGAATGTTCCAAGCACCTTTTTAGATGGCTCATCCATATGATCAACCATGATGTGACGTTTTAATGATTTATCCATCTTGTTTACGTGCTCTGGAAGTGATTTATAACCACGGCGAATTTCACGGTCAACTGTCATTTCACAAGCTGTTACACCTGCATAATAAGCACCTTTTACTGTTCTCTCAATCGTTACCCACACAAGCCAATATGGTTTGCCGTTTGGAACCTCATCTTTGTTTGTTAAAAACTTAATCCCTTTTTCCACAGTACTACGCGCGTGCATTGCACCAATATCAACAAATGCATTTTGTTCCATTACATCTACAAAAACAGGTGAAATATTTTCTAAGCTCAGCGCTCCAACACCGAAACCACCATGTCCATCTGTCGAATCGTTCTTCACGATATTAAAACCGATTTTTTTCTTCTTCTCTGTCATATGTAAACTCCTCCTCACTCATTTACTATATAAGGCCGAATATAGGCGCAATTATACTTTCTAAAAAACCTAGTACGTGCGGAATTACCACTTGGAAGATCGGCTGAATAGTATAGCGATCAAGCGGTGTAATAACAAGAATCAATAAAGCGATCGCTCCATATCTCTCATATTGCGTCATTTTTGCACGAATATTTGCTGGTGCTAAATCTTCAATCACACGATATCCATCAAGCGGTGGAATCGGTAATAAGTTGAAAACAAGTAGAACAATATTGAGAGTAATAAAAATTTGAAAGAATTGACGTAATGTATCTGCCACCGCAAACGGAATAGCATTTAGCACTCCAAATCTTATCAGGCTGTACCAAATAATTAAGCCTATAGCACTTAAAATAAAGTTACTAATCGGCCCTGCAATCGATACTAAAACACCCGCAAGACGTGGTTTTTTAAAGTTATATGGATTAACAGGCACTGGGCGTGCCCAACCAAATCCAATAATTAATATGGCAATCATCCCAATTGGGTCCAAATGAGACATTGGCGACAACGTTAAACGTCCCTGTCTTTTGGCCGTATCGTCTCCAAACTTGTATGCAACATATGCATGCGCAAATTCATGCACAGACAATGCAATAATAATAGCCATTGCTACCAATGGTATTTGGTGCAGTGGATATACAAAGAAATTCTCCATACTTCATCTCCTCTTCATTATGTCAAAAAAAGAAAATATTTGTTTTTCTGATTGTTCTTCTTCATAATCCGTTATAATAAGATTGTAACTTACATAAAAGGAGCGATTGTACATGCCATACGTAACAGTGAAAATGCTAGAAGGACGCACAGAAGAACAAAAGAAAGCTCTTGCCGAGAAAGTAACAGCAGCAGTAAGCGAAACAACTGGTGCTCCAGAAGAAAACATCGTTGTTTTCATCGAAGAAATGTCTAAAAATCATTATGCAGTTGGCGGAAAACGCTTAAGCGACAAATAAATTCAGGTTTCTTTCATAAGAAGCGGTCCTATGACTGCTTCTTATTTCTTTCCTTCTAATAACTCAATAATTTTTTCTTTATATTTTCCTTTTCTTCCATCTTCATAGATTAAATCATGTGGATAGAAGAGTTTTTGATCTGTTCTCTTCTTACCTGTAATCGCTTCTACAATATCAGATTCACGTGAAAGCTCCCTGAGATCTCCATTCGGCATAAGAAGTAAGATTGGAAGCCGCTCTTCTTCTTCTCCAGCACGGTAAAAGTCATACGGTAAGTCCGATGTTGAATCCACAACTAAATAGTACTCTGGATCGAGCCCAATCTTTTTAAATAAGCGACTTAATTCCATCCAATTATCTAAACCATGATTCTCTGTAAATTCTACATATTTAAAGAGATTTCGGTTCATAAATCGGCGACATAAATCACTTAAAATTTGATCTTCCTCATCTTGCCATACTTGGAAGTAGTAACACATTACATTCTCATCTAGCTTTAAATAATCCTCTACCGTTACTTCTTCTTCAAATAAAGAATAGAAATGTACAGGATGATACTTAAATGTGTAATACTGCTCATGCAATGTTTTTGCACGGTGTAAAATTTTTGTTAAAATCACTTCTGCACTGCGCGTTACTGGATGGAAATATACTTGCCAGTACATTTGATAACGGCTCATAATATAATGCTCAACAGCGTGCATACCACTATTTTTAATCACTACTTGATTTCCGTATGGGCGCATAACACGGAGTATACGTTCCATATCAAAATTCCCGTACTTCACGCCAGTAAAATAGGCATCTCTTAACAAATAATCCATACGATCCGCATCAATTTGGCTAGAGATCATACTAATCGCTAATTTATTATCAGACGTTTTTGCAATGACATCTGCTACTTTTTGCGGAAACTCCTGATCTACACGGCTTAATACATCATTGATTTCCGTATCACCAACAATAATTTTTTGTGTAAACTTCTCATGATCTAATGAAAAAACCTTTTCAAATGAATGAGAAAACGGGCCATGTCCCACATCATGTAAGAGTGCTGCACATAAACATAACAATCTATCTTCTGCATTCCAATTTGGTCTGCCATCAAACACATCATCAATCATACGACGAATAATCTCATATACACCTAATGAATGAGTAAAGCGACTATGTTCCGCACCATGAAATGTAAAAAATGTCGTTCCAAGTTGTTTAATACGGCGCAAACGTTGAAATTCCTTCGTTCCGATTAAATCCCAAATGACGCGATCGCGCACATGTACATATTTATGTACTGGGTCTTTAAACACTTTTGTTTCGCTGAGTTTGTCGTTTAAATATACCAATATCGACACCCTCCTTCCTTACTGCATTCTTACTTTATATTATAAACGAAATAGGAGACAGAAAGAAACGAAAGACTGTGTAAATCATTGAACTCCCCCTACTTCACTTTGTTTAGAGAAGATGATTTTCTCTGTTGAAATGATAAATTTGCTGTTATATAAAGAAAAATCACCTTCGTAAAAGCAAAAGTGATTTTCTTTATATATTATTTTCCTAAAACAAACTCAGCAACTTCGTCTAGGATCATTTCTTTACCAAGTGGGAAGTACCCTTTGTTTAGGTCTTCATTCTTAATTGTGAATACGTGGTTGTTCTTAACAGCATTCATGTTTTTCCAAATTGTTTCTTCTTGGAATTCTTTTAAGCGCTGAGAACCATCGCCAGTTGTGAATACGAATAAGTAGTCTGGATTGTAATCAATTAGCGCTTCTTTTTGTACTTGTACGAGCGGCTTATCAGTTGGTGTACCTTTAACTGCTGGTAATTTTAAATCTTTAAAGAGTACACTACCGTAACCGTAGTCACCGTATACGCGGAATGCATTTGGATATGCAGCCATCTTCATGAATGTCGCATCGCCAGTTTTTGCAACGATTTTATCGTGTAATCCGCTTGCTTTATCATCATATTTCTTAAACCATGCAGTTGTTTCTTTTTCTTTACCGAAGATTTTACCTAACTCTTCAAACTTTGGACGCCATTGATCTAATGGAGTTTTTAGCATAACTGTTGGTGCAATTTTAGATAATTGATCATAAATTTTCTCTTGACGATCGTTCACAAGAATTAAATCAGGTTTTGCGGCAGCTACTGCTTCGATATTAATTTTATCTCCCCAAGCAGAACCAACTGGTTTTACACCTTTTAATTGATCTGCAATATGTGCATCAATTTTTTCCTGAGATGTATTCGCTGTAATAATAGGTTTCATACCAAAGATTAACAATTCTTCTGTTGAACCACTAAGGTCAGCAATTTTCTTTGGATTTGCAGGAATTTTAATTTCCCCTTTTGCATGTTGTACAGTGCGCTCTTCAACCTTCGCATCTGCTTTCTTTTCTTCTTTCTTATCAGAGGAACAAGCTGCAAATAGTACAGAAGTAACTACTAGTACCATTGCTAGAAATGCCACTTTGAATTTCTTCATATTTCCACTCCTTCTGGATGTATTTCTCTTATAAGTTACATATAACTATAAGAAACCATATACAACTATTAATTAATATATTCTTATTAAACATTGTTTGTAACCCGTTCTAACGGGCGTTCAACTTCCCACCTTGAATGAGAAGCTCAACGTCCATTAGAATCCCTCCCCTCTATTAAAATAAGAGGGGAAGATTCCGTCTATGCTTTCTTACGTAACTGATTATTAACCATCATTAAGTCGTATGTTAAACAAATCGGCTTACAGTTTACAGGACATGGGACGATTTGCGCTTCAATTTCAAACACATTACGAAGTGTCTCACTTGTCATTACTTCATCTGGCGTTCCTTGTTTCATTAACTTACCAGCCTTGAGTGCAATCATATGATCTGAAAAACGAGATGCATGATTTAAATCATGAATAACCATAACAATCGTTCTGCCTTCTTCTTGATTTAATTTTTTCAATAAATTTAGTACTTCAAGTTGGTGAGCCATATCCAAGTATGTTGTTGGTTCGTCTAGTACGAGTAAATCCGTACCTTGCGCAAGAGCCATTGCAATCCAAACGCGTTGACGTTGACCACCTGATAAAGCTTCTGCTGGACGATTCGCAAATTCTGTCATTCCTGTCACTTCAAGCGCCCAGTGAATGTAACGGTAATCCTCTTCCTTCAATGTGCCAAATCCCTTTTGATGAGGAAAGCGGCCGTAAGAAACAAGTTCAAACACAGTAAGACCAGTTGGCACTTCTGCAGTTTGTGGCAAAATCGCCATTTTCTTTGCGATTTCTTTTGTTGGCTGTTTTTCGATTGCTTTTCCATCTAGGTAAACAGTACCTCGCTTTGCTTTCAAAATACGAGAAGCTGTTTTTAACAATGTGGATTTCCCGCACCCATTTGGTCCAATAATTGTTGTAATTTTCCCTTCTGGAATTTCCACTGATAATCCATCAATAATTAATCCTTCATTATAGCCAACAGATACCGAATCAACCGCTAAAGTTGCCATACAAAAAGCCTCCCTTTATTTTGTTCTCATAAGTAAATAAATGAAATATGGTGCACCAATTACAGAAATAACAAGACCGACTGGTATTTCTGATGTTGTTAATACGCTTCGTGAAATGAGATCTGCAAATAACAACAGGAATGTTCCAATTAATGCCGCTGTCGGCAACATAATTTGGTGCTTTCCACCAACGAGGCGCCTTGCTAAATGCGGTGCCATTAAACCGATAAAACCAATTCCACCCGCAACAGCAACGGATGCCCCGGCTAAACAAACAGCGATAAATAATAATTTACGTCTTTCTTTCTCGACATCTACACCAAGCCCAACCGCCGCTACATCTCCTAGGTTCATTACATTTAATACGTGTGCTTTACGAATCGCAATTGGTAAAAAGATAAGCATCCATGGAAGTACGCTTAATACGAATTTCCAGTCTGTTCCCCATAAGCTTCCCGCTAACCAAATCGTTGCAAAACGGAAATCATTCGACGTCATTTTCATTGAAAAAATTAAGCTAACTGCACTAAAACCAGCTGCTACTGCGATACCAACAAGTATTAAACGGGTTGATGAAACGCCGTCCTTCCATGCTAATACATAAATAATGACTGCCGCTACTATTGCACCCACTAATGCGAAAAATGGCAGAATGAATACAGACAACAGAGTACCGGTCCCTACTTTTCCAAAAAAGAAATATACGAAAACGACAACTGTCAATCCCGCTCCGGCATTAATACCGATAATTCCAGGATCAGCAAGTGGATTTCGTGATAATCCTTGCATAATTGCACCTGACATAGCTAATGCTGAACCAACTAATATAGCAATAACCATACGCGGCATACGAAACTCGAATAAAATGACTGACTGATCTTCCGCACCAAGTCCAACCAATGATTTTAATACATCTATTGGCGGAATTTTAAACGTTCCTGTATTTAAACTAATAAGAAATACTGAAATAATTAAACAAGATAAAATTGTTAAAATTGAAATGTTCTTTTTTGTTAAGACGGTTGTCTTCACATTTTTCCTCTCCCTTCATTACGCGCTAAGTAGAGGAAGAATGGCACCCCAATTAGTGCTGTAATCGCCCCAATTGGTGTTTCAAACGGCGGATTAATAATACGAGATAACATATCCGCACATTCAATTAACAATCCGCCTAATACAGCAGAACATGGAATAACCCATCTATAATCTGAACCGACAAGAAAACGTGTCATATGAGGGATTACAAGCCCAACAAATCCAACAGACCCTGCCATAGATACTGCTGAACCCGTTAACACAAGAACAAGCACAGTTCCGATAAATTTAATTAATGTTGTATTTTGTCCAAGCCCAATCGCAATTTCTTCACCGAAACTTAAAATTGTAATATATCTCGACATCATAATCGCGATAATGAGACAAACAAGTCCAATTGGCAGTAGCATACCGATACTCTGCCATTTCACACCAGCAACGCCGCCTGCATTCCACATGCTTACTTCTTGAGCAAGATTGAAATACAACGCAATTCCAGATGAAATAGCCCCAAGTAATGCACTAATCGCCGCTCCGGCTAACGCTAACTTAACAGGTGTTAGTCCACCTGGTGAAGAAGCGCCAATTCCGTATACAATGCTTGCACCAAATGCCGCTCCAACAAAAGAAGCGATAACAAACATTAAATACGGTGAATTAGGAAAAAATGCATACATAATTGCAATTCCAAATACTGCTCCATCAGTAATCCCCATTAATGATGGCGATGCGAGTGGATTTCGTGTCATTCCTTGCATAATTGCACCTGATACAGCTAAAAAGGCACCAGCAACAACACCACCAATTGCTCTAGGCATGCGCAACTCCCAGATTACATTATGATGCGTCAAAGAACCATCAAACTGAAAGACAGCTTGCCATACAGTTTTCAAACTAATATCCGCTGCACCAAATGAAATTGAGGTTGCCATGCTTAAAGCTAACAAAATTGTTCCTGCTATTAAAATAATAGAAGCAATAAGCGGTCTGCTCTTAATCTCTTTCACATTTGCTTCTTGTTGCTCAAAATTCCTCGCGCTTGCTTCCATCCCTCAACCACCCTAACCAACAACATATATTTAAGAAAATGAAATTCATTCTCAAGAAACAACAAAAAAAGAAAATCGGGTTACCTACCTATTCTGATAATGATTCTCATAATCACACTTTCTATTCTACCTACCGTTATAAAAAGCTGTCAACCATTATTTTGCAATATAAAACTAATGTAATTAATATCAAACCAATACCATACTATGAAATTTATTCATTCATACATGTTTATTTCATTTCGTTATCCCAAAATAATTTTTAATTTTAACAATAAAAAAAGAAGAGTAAAATATTCACTCTTCTTCTTACTTATTTAATTTCGCCTCAATTTTCTTAATCAATTCATCTTCATTTGGTGCTGCAACTGGACGATTATTCACAAAAGCGAATGATTTTTTACGACCTGGTCCACAATAAGATTGACATCCAACCTCAATATTGGCACATGAATCTACTTTTTTGAGCTTTGGTATCAAGGTCTTAATGTTCGTCGCCTGACAATCATCACACACACGAAATTCGTTTCCCATTTGATATAACACTTCCTCTATTTTAAACTTTTCACAAGTACATTTAACAATAAACACTAAATGGTATTTTACCGTTCTTTGGGGCTTGATGCAAGTTTTCTCCTATGATTTCCCACAATAGAAAGCCTTACTTCCTCCTTCATTTTTCCCTTTATGAACGCCCTTCATTCGTACACCCATTTCTTACTTCCATCGAAATCTACCATATTTTTAAAAGCTTTGTATAAAAGCATTTTCTTTTGTCCATTATAAAAATAGGAAGTTTATAAAAAGAAAGGGAGTTGAATCTATGAAAGTAAGACAAGATGCTTGGACAGACGAAGATGATTTATTACTTGCTGAAACCGTACTGCGTCATGTTCGAGAAGGAAGCACACAATTAAATGCCTTTGAAGAAGTTGGAGATCAGCTAAATCGCACCTCAGCTGCTTGTGGTTTTCGTTGGAATGCAGTTGTGCGTTATAGCTATGAACAAGCTCTGCAACTAGCAAAAAGACATCGAAAAGATAAAATGCGTGCTGCTAGTGGTGAACAGGCCAAAAAACGCCTTCTTTATACACCACCAGCTTCAGCAGCCATTCCTACCCATGATGAGGAACCTGCTATACAAACGGCTACTCCATATCCAGAGCAAACTGTTTCTAAAACTTCTATTACAATGCAAGATGTCATTTACTTTTTACAAACAGTTGGGTCTTCAAACATGAAAGTAACAGCGCTTGAAAACGAGAATACGAGATTAAAACAAGAAATAAAAGCACAAATACTTCGCAACGAAGAATTAGAAAAGAAACTAGAAAAACTAGAGCAACAATCTAATACAGTACAAGAAGATTACGAAACGCTTATGAACATTATGAACCGTGCTCGTAAATTAGCATTAATGGACGATGAAGAGCCCACACCAACCTCGTTTCGCATGGATCGAAACGGCAATTTAGAAAAAATTGCAGAATAAAAAGGATGCGCTAACCGCATCCTTTTTATTTTGTTATAATAAAGATTGTCATTTTATAAATAAGGGGTTAGTTATATGGGCAATTCCCGTTCGATTTTATCTCAACCAGAGTGGCGTATTGTGGATCAGTCTAGTTTAGGACCTACCTTCCATGCACTTCAATCATTCGCTATGGACGATACATTGTGCACAGCAATTGGAAATGGTACATCTGCTTCGACAATGCGCTCTTGGGTTCATCACAATACAATTGTTCTTGGTATTCAAGATTCTCGGCTTCCTCATTTACAGGAAGGGATCTCTTTTTTAAAACAGAAGGATTTCAATGTCATTGTTCGTAATTCAGGTGGTCTTGCAGTCGTACTTGATGAAGGGGTTTTAAATGTATCGCTTCTATTTCAAGAAACGGAAAAAGGAATTGATATCGACCTTGGATACGATACAATGTGGCATTTAATTAAAGAAATGTTAAAAGATTACGATGTTGATATCGAGGCAAAAGAAATTGTTGGCTCTTATTGTCCCGGCAGCTATGATTTAAGCATTCATGATCAAAAATTCGCAGGTATTTCACAGCGCCGCATTCGTGGAGGTGTAGCTGTACAAATTTACTTATGCGCTACAGGAAGCGGTTCTGAACGTGCGGCACTTGTTCGGGATTTTTACAACTTAGCAATTCAAGGAGAAGAAACAAGATTCACGTATCCTGAAATTGTACCGAGTACAATGGCTTCTTTATCTGAACTACTTGGCGAAACAATTACAGTTCAAGATTTAATGATGCGTTTATTCAAAACATTGCAACATTTCGCACCCAAATTAACACCATCGCAATTAGCAGTAGATGAAATTCCTTTATACGAAATGAATTTACAACGTATCATTGATCGTAACAATAAAGCACTTGGTCTTGAAAAGTAAGAAAAGCCCCGCTATGATAGCGGGGCTTTTCAATCATAGTGCTTGAGCTGCTGTAATTAGAGCTAGCTTGTACACTTCTTCTTCGTTACATCCGCGAGATAAATCGTTTACCGGCATGTTTAAGCCTTGTAAGATTGGTCCCACTGCTTCGAAGTTACCTAAGCGTTGTGCAATTTTGTAACCGATATTACCAGCTTCTAAGCTTGGGAATACGAATACGTTAGCATCACCTTTAATAACAGAACCCGGTGCTTTTTTCTCAGCTACAGATGGTACGAACGCAGCGTCAAATTGGAACTCACCGTCTAATGTTAATTCAGGAGCCATTTCTTTTGCAATACGAGTTGCTTCTACAACTTTTTCTGTTTCTGGAGATTTCGCAGAACCTTTTGTAGAGAAGCTTAACATTGCAACACGTGGATCGATGCCAAATAACTCAGCAGTTTTCGCACTTTCAATACCAATTTCAGCTAAATCTTGGCTGTTTGGTGCAATGTTGATTGCGCAATCAGCGAATACATACTTCTCATCTTCACGTACCATGATGAATACGCCTGAAGTTTTTGTAACGCCTGGTTTTGTTTTAATAATTTGAAGTGCTGGACGAACTGTGTCAGCTGTAGAGTGAGCTGCACCACTTACTAAACCGTGTGCTTTGCCCATGTATACAAGCATTGTACCAAAGTAGTTTTCGTCTTTTAAGATTTCACGAGCAGCTTCTTCTGTTGCTTTACCTTTACGGCGTTCCACGAAAGATGCCACCATTGCATCCATTTCTTCGTATGTAGCTGGGTCGTAAATATCAACGCCTGCTAATGTTAAGTTCATACTAGCAGCTTTTGCGCTAATTTCTTCTTTATTACCAACTAAGATTGGTTTTACTAATTCTTCTTTTGCTAAACGCTCTGCAGCGCCTAAAATTCTTTCATCAGTTCCTTCAGGAAGTACGATCGAAATGCCTTTTCCTTGAACTTTTTCTTTTACTGTTGTAAATAAATTGCTCACGAATAAACCCTCCTACAAATGTTAAAAAACTCTATCTTTAAGAATACTTCTTTTCATCTATATTTTAAACTTATAGCGCCTAAAAAATAGGGAAAATAAAAATGATTATATTTTCGTAAAATTCAGCCTCGTCAAATTTCTATTTTGATGGAAAACCTTCCTTTTTAGATGGAACAGAGCATCCGTCTATGCATAGCAGTAATCAGGACTTTTTGCCCTATGCCAAGTGAAAACAAAATGGATTTATATACTCCGCTAGCTAGCATTATTAATTGTGACAATTTTATGCATCAAAGCTTTACATGGGTGACTTTAAAACTATATATGCTATAGTTAACGTGTAAAATATCATTAACTGAGGTGAAAGAAATGAGTGAAGCAGCAAAAACGTTAGATGGTTGGTATTGTTTACATGATTTACGCTCTATCGACTGGGCAGCATGGAAAACATTATCTAGTGATGAACGTGGACAAGCAATGTTTGAATTTTTAAACGTCATTGAGAAATGGAACAAAGTTGCGTCTGCAAAGCAAGGCAGCCATGCAATGTATACAGTTGTTGGTCAAAAAGCTGATATTATGTTTATGATTTTACGTCCAACAATGGAAGAGTTAAATGAAATTGAAACAGAATTAAATAAAACAACATTAGCTGAATATATGATTCCTGCATACTCTTACGTATCTGTTGTTGAACTAAGTAATTACCTTCCAGCTGATGAAGATCCATACCAAAACCCGCAAATCCTAGCACGCTTATACCCTGAATTACCAAAAGCAAATCATATTTGCTTCTATCCAATGGACAAGCGTCGTCAAGGTGATGATAACTGGTACATGCTTCCGATGGAAGAACGTAAAAAACTAATGTACAGCCACGGGAAAATTGGTCGTCAATATGCAGGAAAAGTGCGCCAAGTCATTACTGGTTCTGTTGGCTTCGATGATTACGAGTGGGGTGTAACACTATTTGCTGATGACATTCTTCAATTCAAAAAGCTTGTATATGAAATGCGCTTTGATGAAGTGAGTGCTCGCTATGGTGAATTCGGAACATTCTTCGTTGGTAACATCTTACCAAGTGAAAAAGTAGCAAAATTTTTATACGTATAATAAGAAAAAGGAACGAATTCCGTTCCTTTTTCTTATTCTCCAACAAAAACTCTTCAAAAACCCCTATTTTCACTAAATTTGCACAATATCAGACAAAAATCCTTCAAATTTCCCATTAAATCATAACATTGTTATATTAAAAATTATGATAAAATAATACGGGCTATATGCCAATAACGATGCGAAGGTGATAATGTATATGAGGAAAATTTCATCTATTTTACTAGTGTTTCTATTGTCGTTTTCTTCCTTAGGAGTAACAACCTCCCATGCAGAAGAGAAAATACACATAGAAGCTGCCGCTGCTATTCTTTTTGATGCAGATACAGGCAAAATACTGCACGAACAAAACCCCGATGAATTACTAGCTGTTGCTAGCATGTCAAAACTTATGGTTATTTACTCCGTTTTAGAAGCTATTAAAGAAGGAAAAATCACTTGGGATACAAAAGTAAACATCTCTGATTACGCTTATGAAATTTCCCGTAATAATGATTTCTCCAACGTTCCTTTCGAAAAAGGCCGACAATATACAGTTAAAGAATTGTATCATTCTATTGTTATCTTCTCTGCAAATGGATCTAGCATTGCGCTAGCTGAACTGCTTGCAGGAAGTGAAAAAAACTTCTTAAATCTTGCAAATGAACATGCAAAAAAACTAGGGTTAAAGAAATATAAATTTGTAAATGCTACTGGATTAAATAATGCTGATTTAAAAGGAAAACGTCCCGAAGGAACAGATCCGAATGGAGAGAATTCCTTATCAGCTCGTGACATGGGTATTCTATCAAAAACAATTATTACAAAGTATCCAGAAATGTTAGAAGATACAAAACAAAGATTTAGAAACTTCCCGGATAACCATCCAAAACCAATTCGCATGGAAAACTGGAACTGGATGCTACCAGGTGCCGCTTTTGCTTACGAAGGAACAGATGGTTTAAAGACAGGAAGTTCAGATACAGCCGGGTATGGGTTTACAATTACTGCAAAACGCAGTGACTTACGTCTTATCTCCGTTATTATTAAAACAAAATCAATGGATGAACGTTTTACAGAATCTCGTGCGTTAATTGATTATGGTTTTAATAACTTTGAAAAACAGAAATTAAAAATAGATAAAAACAATACAATTTCTGTTATAAAAGGAAAAGAAGATAATGTAACTGTGACACCTGAAAAAGAGATAACGGTAATCACAAAAAAAGGAAGTAAACCACCTTATCAAATTTCTACTGAGGCAGATAAGTCACTTGCCGAAGATGGAAAATTAGTTGCACCAATCAAAAAAGGTGAAAAAGTAGGTTCACTCATTTTAGAATCAACTGATCAACATGGATTTTTAGACGGAAACAAGAAAATGAAAATCACTGCAAAAACAACAGAGGAAGTAGAAAAAGCAAATTGGTTCGTTTTAACAATGCGATCAATCGGTGACTTCTTCTCAAATATGTGGTCAAAATTATTTTGATAATAAAAAGCTAGCATTGCTAGCTTTTTTTATTGCATTTCTCCCTCTAACACTAAAAATTACTCCCCCTAAAACTTTGTTTGGTTGTCATATCTGAGCCCTTTTCCTCATACGTATGAACTAGTAATTGTTCCACACTTCATCTAGAAATAAACCTCTTTCTCAAGTGCATTTCAAAAAGAGGGGTGAAACATAATGGGCGTTATCAACTATACAGAAGAACATGTAAAATTATTAGCTAGACTCATGCGTGCCGAAGCCGAAGGAGAAGGTCAACAAGGCATGTTGATGGTTGGAAACGTTGGTGTAAACCGCGTTCGAGGGAATTGTTTAGACTTTAAAAACATACGTAATTTACAACAAATGGTTTTTCAAAGTCCTGGTGGTTTTGAAGCAACTCAGAAAGGTTATTTTTATCAACGCGCACGTGAACAGGACATTGCCCTTGCAAGGCGTACAATTCAAGGACAACGTTTTTGGCCTGCAAATTTTGCTTTATGGTTCTTTAGGCCCGAAGGTGCTTGTCCACCAACTTGGTACAATCAACAAAATTCTGGACGATTTAAAAGACATTGCTTCTTTCAACCATCCGGTGAGGACTGTCCAGGGGTATATTGAGGAATGAAAATAAGGAGGGATTTTTGAATGGCACAGCAACAAAATCCATACTATGGAACAGGTTTCTATCAACCTTCAGGGGGATATATGCAACCTCAACAACAAATGACGCCGCAACAGCAAGCGGCGCAACAACAGGCAATGCAACAACAGGCCACACAAGCACAACTTGCAGCATCCCAAGGTATGCTCCCACTAGAGCAATCGTATATTGAAAACATCCTCCGCTTAAACAAAGGAAAACCTGCAACTATTGTTATGACATATGAGCGCGGTAGTTCACTTGGCACGCAATCTTATACAGGGATTATTGAAGCAGCTGGACGTGATCACATTGTCATCAGTGACCCGAAATCTGGAAAACGATACTTACTCCTTATGATTTACTTAGATTATGTAGAATTCCCTGGAGAAATTACGTATTTACCTAGCCAACCTGCAACTTATGCTCCAAGATAAAAACAAAAGCTGGCAAATGCCAGCTTTTGTTGTGTTTTATAAACCCTTTAAAACTGCAGTTCCTACTAAAATCCAACCAATAATAAAGGCTATCCCACCGAGAGGGGTAATCGGACCAAAAAACTTAATGCCTGTCGTACTTAATGCATACAAGCTTCCTGAGAACATAATAATTCCAGCCACCATAAACCAACCTGCTGTACTTAATAGGGAAGATTGGATCTTATCCATTAATAATGCAACAACGAATAAGCCCCCAGCATGAAACATTTGATATGTAACACCTGTTTTCCAAACCTCTAACATTTTTGCGGAAATCTTATTTTCTAAAAAATGTGCCCCGAGAGCGCCTAATGCTACAGATAGTCCAGCTGCAATACAACCTAATAAGAAGAAAATTTTCATTGGAATTCCCCTTTTTATCTTTATGATAAGAAATTTTCACATATAAGCCAACAATTTAGCCTTTAAAAATCAAATAAAGAATTACCGTTTGCATCAGCTTCTTTCATATATACAGGTTCTCCCGAAGAAATAGGTGCAACCTGCTGTTGAGCCATCGTCATCTGATGCGATGTTATAACTTGTGATTGTAGTTTTGGCTCCACATATGCAGAAGTTTCAACCTGTTCATCTAATAATAAATCACATAAAGCACGAACAACTAAAAGATGTTCTTTCGATTTCTGTCCTTCACTACTTTTTGCTTTCGCAATTTCATTTGCCATTTTATTTAAAATCTTATCGCTAGATACTTGCATTCCTTGTCACCTCGTACTTTGTAGTTCTTTCTCAAATTGTCCCAGCTTCTCTACTGGACCAAATACTATTATCATATCATGTTCTTGTAGTTTTTCCTGCCCTGTTGGATTATGAATAATATTTCCACCCCGTAAAATCGCTAAAATTGTAACATCAAATTGCTTTCTTACATTGCTTTCTATCAACGTTTTTCCAATTAAAAGAGACCTCTCACCAATTTCAACTTCTTCTATTGCAAAAGCCTGTTCAGTTCCATAAAGCACCGTATCAATGTAATGAACCGTTAATGGATTTGCGATTCCTTTTGCAATATGAATTCCAGCCATACTAGATGGATTAATCACTTTACTAGCACCAGCACGCCGTAATTTCCCTTCCGTTTCTGGTTTTTCAGCTCTAGCCACAATTTTAATCGTACTATTTAGCCCTCTCGCTGTTAATGTAATGAATACATTTTCAGCATCATTCGCAACAATTGCCACTAAACCAGCCGCTCTCGTAATCCCTGCCTGATGTAACACCTGTTCTTCAGTCGCATCACCATGCACATATAAAAGCTTTTCTTTCTCTAGTACAGATTCCTCTTTATCAACAACAACAAATGGGATCTTCTTTCCCTGTAATTCGCGTACAACTTGAAGTCCTACTCTACCACAACCACATACGATAACATGATCTTGTAACTCCGCTATTTGTTTGTCCATTTTCTTCCTCCGCACTGCATGAAATAAATTCCCCTCAATAATCATTGCTGCTACTACCCCAATTGCATATGTAACAATCCCTACCCCAACAGGAATAATAAGAAGCGCAAAGATCTTCCCTGCCTGTGTCAATGGAACTGCATCTCCATATCCAACCGTCAGTACTGTAATCATTGTCATCCAAAAAGCTTGGAATAAACTAATCTCTTCTATTATCATAAATCCAATTGTCCCAAGGATTACAACAAAACACATACATATAACTGCAATCCATAGTTGTCTTCTTGCATTCATATTCTTCTTCAACTCTTTTCTCTATCTACAACCTTTGCCATAGGAAACAAAATACGTATATACTAGAAACGGAATCTGTGAAAGAGGTTGATAAAATGAAAACATTTTTTTCTGCCCTGCAGTGGGCCTTATTTATCTTAGCTGGGAGCCTTATTGTACCAATTAGTGTCGCTGCCAGTTATGGACTTGAAGGTGCTGAGGCTATTGCTTTTGTACAGCGAACGTTATTTGTTCTTGGATTTGCTGGCCTCCTACAATCCATATTTGGTCATAGACTACCTATTCAGGAAGGACCCGCTGGTCTTTGGTGGGGAATTTTCTCACTTTACGCGAGTTTAGGTGTCGTATTATTTGGATCAAATAATGAAACACTCCGCGTCTTGCAATATGCATTTTTGTTAAGTGGTATTATCTGTATTATCCTTAGTGTTTTTGGACTTATCGATAAGCTTGTTCGTTATTTTACACCAACAGTTATTGGGACATATTTATTCCTTCTTGTTGCTCAGCTGAGTGGCTCCTTCTTAAAAGGAATGTTCGGTCTTGATGGACAACATACTGAAGTACAAGCAAACGTATTTATTCTTTCACTCATTGTTATTTTACTATCTTTTTTCATTATGAAGCTACCTATTATTGGACAATACTCCGTTCTTTTCAGCATTATCCTTGGTTGGACCTTATTTGCATGTTTCGGTTTATCCAACCCAATTACACCCGTGACGGATATCATTCATCTGCCATCTCTATTCGTTTTTGGACCACCCCGCATTGAATGGAATATGGCAATTACCGTTGTCTTTGTAACACTTTTACTTTTAACAAACATGTTAGCAAGCATTCGTGTTGTACAAAGGGTTGTCTCTAAATATGAAGAAGGTGCAATTCAAAATCGATTTAAACATGCCGGTATCATAACAGGAATAAATCAATTGCTAGGTGGTCTTTTCTCAGCAATTGGACCGGTCGCTATTTCAGGTTCAGCTGGGTTTATTGCAACGACGAATATTTATAAACGGCTACCTTTCATTTTAGGATCAAGTTTTATTATCATAATTAGCATATTTCCAAAGATTACTGCATTCTTTGCAGCTATTCCTGTCGCTGTTGGTTATGCTGCCATTTATCCTGTATTTGCAAGTATGATTGGTCTTGCCTTCCGGGAATATGATACTGTACAAAATAAAGAGCGATTATTCCGCGTCGCTGGGCTTTCACTCTTTACGGGCATTGGCGTTATGTTTGTCCCACCGCAAGCATTTTCGAGTCTCCCGCCATTTCTAGCATCCTTCTTAAGCAACGGTCTTGTACTTGGTTCTGTCATGGCTATTTTACTTGAAGTTTTATTTTCCCGTTCAAAGGAAGAACAACCATCGTAAATTGGAAAACTTCCATTATTGCACTCTACTTTCAGAGTTGTTACGATAGAATAGAATTATCATGGGCAATATGCCCATGATAATATATATTAACAATATGGTAATCCACTTCACCACCTTTAAAGAGGTTCGATGTCTTACTATTTTTCCTCATCATGTTACTAGAACTGATTTCTAGTAATACTTCAATAAAGAAAGGAATTTTCTATATGTCTTATAAAATGATTGTTTTAGATTTAGATGATACTTTATTACGTGATGACCATACGATTTCAGAACGTACAAAACAGGCCCTAATGACCGCTCAAGAACAAGGGGTAAAAGTTGTACTTGCTTCTGGCCGTCCGACATTTGGTATGCGCCATATTGCCAAGGAACTTCGTTTAGAAGAATACGGTAGCTTCATCCTATCATTTAACGGCGCAAAAATTATTAATTGCGAAACGGATGAAGAATTGTTCAGCAGTACACTATCTCCTGAAATCGTTCACAACTTATATGAAATTAGTAAAGAAGAAGATGTTTGGATTCATACGTACATGGGTGATGATATTGTAACGGAAGAAAATAATCCATATACAGAAATTGAAGGAAACCTTACAGGTATGCCAATTATTGAAGTAGACAATTTTATCACTGCTGTACAAGAACCTGTTGTAAAGGTATTAATGAACAAAGAGGCTGAACGTCTTGTAGAAGTAGAGAAGAAACTTCAAAAACAATTAGAAGGAAAACTAAGCGTAATGCGATCAAAACCATACTTCTTAGAATTCACAGAAGCTGGTGTAACAAAAGGCACAAGCCTAAATCAATTAATTCAAAAGCTTGGTATTAAGCGTGAAGAAGTAATCGCAATGGGTGATAGCTACAACGATCAAGCAATGATTGAGTTCGCTGGCCTTGGTGTTGCGATGGGAAATGCTCCAGATGATATTAAAGAAATTGCAAACTACGTAACAGACACAAACATGAATGACGGCGTTGCTAAAGTTGTAGAGAAATTTGTACTAAAAACAGAAGTTCTTGTTTAATATACATCCATTCACAAAACCCATTTGAAGTCAAATACTTCAAATGGGTTTTTATTAAAATATAAGTAGCTTTGTGAAGATATTTCGAACTTTGCAACATTACCGTAGTGTAAACTTTGTTTTCAGATATAATGGAACAAAATAGGTGATTTTATTTTGAAAAAGAATATAAATTTACTATATACAAGCACACATTTTTAAGGAGGCGATTTCATGTTATCTACACCAATCGGAAGATTAAGAGCAATTGGATTAGTCGAGGGGATTTCCTTTCTACTACTATTATTCGTAGCAATGCCGTTAAAATATTTCGCGGGGTTTGCAGCGGCCGTGAAAATCACAGGTATGGCTCACGGCGTTCTATTTATATTATTCATCTTTGCAGTGATTCAAGTAACAATTATACATCGTAAGTCTATCTCATGGGCTCTAGGTGCTTTGGTTGCATCTGTTATCCCATTTGGTACATTCGTACTAGATGCAAAATTAAAAAACGAACAACAATAAAAAAAGTAGCTAACATTTGAGATGTTAGCTACTTTTCTTTTTACAGATCCGGAATTTGCCAATCAATCCCCTTTTCGCCCATGCTAGATAAAAAGTTATTTACTTTTGAGAACGGCTTACTACCAAAGAAACCTCTTCTTGCTGATAAAGGACTTGGATGTACAGATTCAATAATATGATGATTTGAGTTTGTAATCAGTTTTTTCTTCGCTTGTGCATGTCGTCCCCATAATATAAAAATCACCGGTTTTTCACGTTCATTTAAAAGTTCAATAACACGATCTGTGAAATGCTCCCATCCTTTTCCTTTATGTGAGTTCGCTTCTCCTTGTCTGACAGTTAACACTGCGTTAAGTAACAACACACCTTGCTCTGCCCATTTCACTAAATAACCGTTATTCGGAATATCGCAACCAAGGTCTGCATGCAATTCTTTGTACATATTTTGCAATGATGGCGGTGTTCTTACACCTGGTTGTACAGAAAAGCTTAACCCGTGCGCCTGATTTGGTCCATGATATGGATCTTGTCCTAAAATGACAACCTTCGTATCCGCATAACTTGTATAGTGCAATGCATTAAAAATATCATTAGTATTCGGATATATTACATGGGTACTATACTCTTCTTTTAGAAACTGTCTTAGTTTTTGATAATATGGTTTCTCAAATTCTGGTGCAAGTAAAGACTCCCAATCATTCTTTAAAATATGTTCCATCTCTTCACTTCCTATTCACTTAATTGATCATATCTTGCTTCGTAAATACAACAAATGAAATAATCAGAGAAGCTACAGCCCAAACCGTTAAATTCATTAATGAAAAGCTCATCGATAGACCTTGCAATGCTGGTAACTTCCCTGATAAGTAATCTGTCAGTGATAAATTCACGCTAAAAATGTACTTTGCGCCTTCCCAAGACGTTGCAAATGAATTTAAGATACCACCTGCAATTAATGCTGCCAGCATGACCCCCATACCAGCTGGTGTATTACGAATTAATACAGAAACCATAAAAGATATTGTTCCCACAACAATTGCAACGAACCACGCTAATCCATATGCCATTAAAATATACTGCCACTGCGGAATAAGATGGACAAAATTTGTATTCAATGTTTCTTTATCAATACCAAATCCTGTCAAGATCGGTAAACTCCACCCGGCATATCCGAAAACAATACCTGATAATGCATAAGAAAAAATCCCCACCAAGAGCAATATAAGCGAGATAAATAATAACATCGTCACATATTTACTGAGAAGGATTTTAAGGCGTCGGATCGGACGCGTTAGAAGCATTTTCATTGTTCCTTCACTTCGTTCTCCCGATACAATGTCAATTGCAACAATCATTACAAGCAGCGGAATAAACAATGTAATTCCTTGTTCAATGAATGCCCGTACAAACGTTGGTGCTCCTGGTGCGGTCGGATTAATATCATGATCTAGATAATATTGTTGCTGCTCTACCCTTACCTTCAGCCAATCCCGCCATTCTTCTGGTAATCTAGAATTATTTAAACGATTTTGCGAATCAACAATTTGCTGCTGAAGTGCTACTTTCCAATCACTCGTACCAAGGCGCTTTTGCGTTGTCTGCACTTCACGGTACTGTGCATAAACAAACAAAGGAATTAAGATCGCCAATATGAGCACGACAACAAAAATACGTTTCTTTCGATAAATTTTTTCTGATTCATTTAAAACAAGGTTCGCAAATTCACGCATGTTGCTCACTCCTTGTGAGTTCAATAAATAAATCTTCTAGTGTAAATACAAGCTCCTTCACGCTATGTACATCTATTCCGCTTTCTACAAAGCGTTTATTCCAAACACTAATTGTTGCAATATCCATTCGGCATAATAAACGATCGTTATCTACACTAATTTCACTTACTTCCTTTGCTCCCTCTAATATGCTCTTCGCCTTTGAAATCGGAGTGACAATCCATTCCACACGATCGCTCGCAGTTTTAATCAACTCTTCAATAGGTGCAACTGTAATCACTTTTCCTTTATGAATAATAGCAACACGATCACATATCATTTGTACCTCACTTAGTAAGTGGCTCGAAATGAAAACACTCATATTTTCTTCTTTCACAAGCGTATGTATAAACTCTCTCAGTTCCCTTATACCAGCTGGATCTAGGCCATTCGTCGGTTCATCTAATATGAGGAGTCTCGGATTTCCAAGAAGGGCCTGAGCGATTCCAAGGCGTTGCTTCATACCAAGAGAATACGTTTTCACTTTATCGTGAATACGTTCGTCTAAATGGACCATCTTCGCAATTTCTAAAATACGTTTATCCGATATACCGCCCAGCATACGTGCAAATTGCTTTAAATTTTCCCATCCAGTTAAGTATGTATAAAGTTCTGGATTTTCAACGATACTCCCAATTTGTCGCATTGCTTCTCGAAAATTCTCTTTAATATTATACCCACCAATAGTAATCGTACCTTCAGTCGCTTTAATAAGACCAACTAACATCCGAATTGTTGTTGTTTTCCCTGCCCCATTTGGACCTAAAAATCCAAACACTTCTCCTTGGTTCACATCAAACGATATGTTCTCTACAAGCGTCTTTTTCCCAATTACCTTTTTTACATCCCGCACCGAAAGTATTATCGTCATTTCGCCTCTCCTCCATCTAACTGCAGCTTATTTACAACATTTTGTAGTAAACGAGTTGCCATGTATGAGTATCCTGTTTCGTTTGGATGGAAATGATCTGAGTATAATAATTCTTTCCCTCGGTTTTGAAACAGATCAAACGTTGGCGTTATATATACATTTTTATTATCTATTGCTAATTTCTCTAAAGATGCATTCCAATCTACAACAATGGATGAAGAACCTTTTAAATCCTCTACATCCTCAAAAGGATTGTATAAACCGAGCCAGAAAATCGGGCTATCTGAATTTAGTTTTCGAATTTCGGCTAAAATTTGCTTCGCCTGATTTTGAAACGTTTGCGTATCAGGACGGTATGTCTCTATGTCTATCTTCTCAAGTGATTCCCAGCCTGGAAATAAATCATTTCCTCCAATAGTTAAAACAATTAAATCTGCCTGTTTAATGGAATACTGAGCACCGCTGCTTTCTATTTGTTTCAACAAATCCGGCATTTTTGCGCCACTAACAGCTAAATTCGTTAACGCAACTTTTTGTTTGTAATCATTCTGCAAACTTTCTTTCACTCGGCCCACATAGCCAATTCCTTCTTTATCTCCAACGCCGCGTGTTAAAGAATCGCCTAAACTGACAACTTGTAATGTTCCAGGATGTTTTTTCCCCTCTACTTGTTTTTGCTCTGTCTTCATAGTTAAATTTGAAGCTTTCGGATTTAATACATCATTAACCCCCGAAATAAAGCCATATGCAAATAAACAAAAAGATGCAATTGTAATGAGTAAAATTCCTTTTACTAATTTGGATCTCATGTCAAAACCCCTTTTAGCCTCGTAGATTGTCCATATTATACCAAACGCCCATTTGAAAAGCGATTTTCATCTCTTCTACATATATCCCTATTGATTTTCCGACATATAATTCGTGGCCATGAAAACAAAAGGAGATCTGCACTCTGTCTCTTTTTGTTTTCACTTGGCATGGGCTAAAAAAAGGCACTGACCACTTTTATGCATGATCTTATACTCTCTTCTTCCTAAAAAATTTCATGTCGTTTTTATTCTGTATCCATGTATATTATGTGGTTTCACGAAGAGTTAATTGCGGCAAAAGTTCAATGTTCTTCACATCTATTTTTTCATCCTCTATCTTCTCATATAACATTTCAAAAGCTTTCGTACCAACTGCTTTACTTGAGTGCGCAATTGTTGTAATTCCTAATATATCAGCCACCTCTTGATCATCGCATCCAATAATCGAAAGATCTTCAGGAATACGAATTCCATGTTTTTTCGCTTCCGTTACCATCCCTGCTGCGATTGGATTACAAGAAACGAGAAATGCAGTTGGTTTCACAGACATGTCGATCCACGCTCTTATCACTTCACGGCCATCCTCTACTGTAAAACGCTCTGAAAACTCCCATTCCTCTCGAGGCTTCATAGAAATCTTCTGTAATGCTTCACAATATGCTTGCTTTCGCTTTTGACTATTTACACTATTACTTCTGCCAATACAATATCCAATACGAGTATGTCCATTTCCTATTACATATTTCATTCCTTGTGAAAACACCTTATATTGATCGATGTGTACACTAGAAATAGACTGTGATTCTATTTCTTCGCAAGTCACAATCGGCCCAAACTTTGTATATTCTTCTATCGTTTTACAATCATTCATTCTCGAACATATAATTACACCATCAAGTTTCTTCATTTTTAACATATGTAAAGTTTCCAGTTCTTTTTTGGCACTATAGTTCGTCTGGCAGAGCATCATATTATAATTTTTTTTAGCCGTTTCTTTAGAAATCCCCTCAATAATTGCACTGTAATATTGATCATTTACATGCGGCAAAATAACCCCTATCACATTCGTCTTTCCTTTTACTAAATGAATCGCATTTACATTTTGAGTGTAATTTAGCTCTTCAATGATTGCTAAAATTTCCTGCCTCTTTTTATCACTTACATACGGATGATTATTTAATACGCGTGAAACCGTTGATACTGACACACCAGCAATTTCAGCAATCTTTTTTATATTTGTCATCTTATTTTCTTCCCCCTTCTCTCATTATCAATAAATCTTATCTAAAAATTTTCTATTGACCTGGTAAGCTTTCCACAATATATCCTTTCCTAGCAAACACGTTTAGAAAGGATTTGAAACATATGATACGCTTTAAACTAGACTATATATTTTTTATTGGTGGCTTACTCATTCTTTCTCTCGGAATCAATATGATGACAACCATCACTTCTTTTGGCCTTAGTCCTTATGATTCATTCTTTATTGCACTATATCAAAACTTCGGAATAAGTATTGGCTTTTGGATTTTTATGATTAACTTTGCTTTTACACTTATTGTGCTCTTTCTAAATAAAAAACATATTACAATTGGAACAATTGTTACTATGATTCTTATTTCTGTTTTTGTTGATTGGATTGGTTCTATTACTTTCATTATGGATTCAATTCGCTCTCTTCCAAAATATATAACACTTATATGCGGAAATCTATTTGTTGGCGCTGGAATTGGGATTTATGTATCAACACAGCTTTGTGCTGCACCACAGGAAGCATTCGTCTTAACCATGTCTGAAAAGAAAAAGTGGACATTTCGCAGAACAGAAATTTCATTAGCCTTAGTATTTTTGACACTCAGTTTCTTGTTAGATGGACCTATTTACTTTGGAACAATTATTCTTTCCTTTACAACAGGCTGGATTATTCAAGCGTTTATTCAAATTGGAACAAAAATTCTCCATATACAAAAAGCCTATTGAGCGAATAACGCTACAATAGGCTTTTTTTCATCTATTTCACTGAAAGACCGCTCCTTGAATATAATCAAAGACAACTCTCTCATCATTTGGTAACACAACGGGCTGAATTTTCTCCGTATCAAGAGCAATATTAGGATCTTTCAAACCGTTACCTGTTAATATGGCTACAATTTGACTTCCCTTTGCAATTTCCCCGCTTTTTACTTGTTTATAAATACCAGCAAGAGAAGCGCATGAAGCAGGCTCAGCAAAGATTCCTTCATATTTCGCTAAACATTTATATGCTTCAAGAATTTCTGCATCTGTTACTTCATCAATTTTACCTTGAGAATGTTCCGCAGCGAGTGCGGCTTGCTTCCAACTTGCTGGATTTCCAATTCGAATCGCTGTTGCGATTGTTTCTGGCTCTTCAACCTTATGCCCACGCACAATCGCTGCTGCTCCTTCCGCTTCAAAACCGTGCATCTTTGGCAAACCCGTACCTAGTCTTTCATGATACTCTTTGAAACCTTTCCAATACGCTGTAATATTGCCTGCATTACCGACTGGAATTGCTAGAATATCCGGCGCTTTTCCAAGAACATCACAAATCTCAAACGCGGCTGTTTTTTGCCCTTCAATTCGATATGGGTTAACAGAATTCACAAGTGTAATTGGCGATGAACCACTAAGCTTACGTACAATTTGCAAAGCATGATCGAAATTCCCATCAATGCTTATAATTTCCGCTCCGTACATGACGGCTTGCGCTAACTTTCCGTATGCAATCTTACCATTTGGAATGATAACAATACAGGATAGCCCAGCCCTAGCTGCATATGCTGCTGCAGATGCAGACGTATTACCTGTAGAAGCACAAATGATCGCTCCGCTTCCCGCCTCTTTTGCCTTTGCTACCGCCATTACCATGCCGCGATCTTTAAAAGATCCGGTCGGATTTGCTCCTTCTATTTTTCCGTAAATTGTTACACCCCACCGCTTCGAAAGGTTTTCTAGTAAAACAAGTGGTGTATTGCCTTCATGCAATGTTAAGGATGGTGTCTTTTCCGTAATAGGTAAAAACTCCTTATACTCAGCAAGCAGACCTTTCCACATTACTTAGCATCTCCTTCGATTCGATAGTTTGCTTTCACACAATCTACTTCTTCGTATGACCTAAGTGTATGTAAGATATATTCATAGTCTGCAAGTGATGCACGGTGCGTTACGATAACAATCTCAGCTTTCCCCTTCTCTCCAAGTGGCATTTGAATAATTTTTTCAAAGCTAACACCTCGTTCAGAGAATAGGGATGTAATTTTTGCAAACACACCAATTTCATCTTTTACATGTAGACGTAAAAACTTTTTCACAAAAATTTCATCAGACGCCTTTAATACCTTCTCGTACTGCGGAGAAACTGCGCTATTTCCAGTTACACCAAGGCGTACATTTTGCATTACTGCAACTAGGTCAGAAACAACCGCTGTCGCTGTCGGTAAACTTCCTGCGCCAGGTCCATAAAACATTGTTTCTCCTACCGCTTCACCATACACATATACTGCGTTATATTCATTTTGAACAGCTGCAAGAGGGTGTGTATTAGGAAGTAATGTTGGCTCAACCGTTACCTCTAACTTTTCACCATCACGCTTCGCGAGTCCGATTAATTTAATTGTATATCCTAGGCTTTTACTATATGCAATATCTTCCGCCGTAATAGAAGTAATCCCTTTCACCTTTACATCTCCAAGCTCTACATTTGTAGAAAAACCAAGAGTAGCTAAAATCGTCATTTTCCTTGCTGCATCTAAACCTTCTACGTCTGATGTTGGATCTGCCTCTGCAAATCCAAGCTGTTGCGCTTCTTTTAACACGTCGTCATATGCTCTCCCTTCGTCAGACATTTTTGTCAGAATAAAGTTTGTTGTTCCGTTCACGATTCCCATCACTTTCGTAATAAGATCCGAGGAAAGCCCTTCTACAATGCTGCGCAGAATTGGAATCCCTCCAGCTACGCTTGCCTCGTAAAATAAATCGGCTTGATTTGCCTTTGCTACTGTCAAAAGTTCAGCCCCATGCAATGCCATTAAATCTTTATTAGCAGTAACAACATGTTTACCATTTTTTAGAGCTTGTAAAATATATGCTTTCGCTTCCTCGATGCCGCCCATCACTTCAATGACAACATCAATATCAGGATTATCTATAATTTCATTTGCATTTTTCGTTAATAGGGTAGAGAGTACTTGGACCTCTCTCTCTTTTTCAATATTTTGTACTAATACTTTTGTTATTTTCACTGGACAACCTACTTGGTGTATAAGACGATCTTGATGATCCGTAATAATACGAACCACACCGCTGCCAACTGTTCCAAGGCCTAATAAACCCACTTGAATTTCATTCATAATACTGTCCACCCCTCTAAAAAATTGTATTTAGATGCCATTATATAAGTTAAAATTCTGAAAAACAATGTATTTTGAACATTTAGAAAAATGTAAAATGATTCCTACTAAGAAAGCGTTGCCACGTGTTATATAATGATCATCTTATAAAATATAAGGGGTTTCCTGATACACATAATAATTTAACCAATTTGAAAATAATAAGTTTCCATGACCCCGCCATCTTATGAGTGGCTTTTCAGATGGATTATTATGTTTAAAATAGTTTTTCGGAATCTTAATATCTAACCCTCTTTGTTTATCGCGTTCATATTCTTTTTTTAAGGTATCGCAGCTATATTCGCTATGACCAAGAACAAAAATATGCTTTCCGTCTTGCCCCATAACAAGGTGGACACCTGCTTCTTCTGATGTTGCTAGTAACGTCAACTCTCTTACTTTTTCAATATCAGATGCGCGTACTTCCGTATGACGTGAATGTGGTGCAAAGAAGAGCTCATCGAATCCTTGTAACAATTTCACGTGCTGTTCTTGCACTTCATGTTCAAATACACCAAACATCTTTTCTTCAAGCGGATATTTCGGAATTCCATAGTGATAATACAGGCCTGCTTGTGCGCCCCAACAAATATGCAATGTAGATGTTACATTTGTTTTTGAATATTCCATAATACGCCCAAGTTCTTCCCAATAATCTACATCTTCAAAAGAAAGTGTTTCAACTGGAGCTCCTGTAATAATGAGACCATCAAACTTTTCTCCCTCAATATCACGAAATGTTTTATAAAAACTTGTTAAATGATCTTGCGCTACATTACGAGATATATGAGACTCCATATGGAGCAAATGCAGATCTAATTGAAGTGGTGTATTACCAAGTAACCTGAGCAATTGCGCTTCTGTTTCCTGCTTTGTTGGCATTAGGTTTAAAATTGCAATTTTTAAAGCACGTATATCTTGCGTTTCAGCTCGTTCTTTTGTCATCACAAAAATATTTTCTTTTTGCAATACTTTACGAGCCGGTAAATCCTTATCAACAATGATCGGCATGTGCTTTGCCTCCAACTAATGCTTCCTCTAAATCCGCAATAATATCAGAAACATCTTCTATACCGACTGATAAGCGAATTAAATCAGATGTAACACCTGCTAAACGCTGTTCTTCTTTAGTTAACTGTCTGTGCGTTGTACTAGCAGGATGAATCACACATGTTCTTGCATCTGCTACGTGCGTCACAAGCGTTGCCAGTTTCACATTTGTAATGAACTCTTTCGCAGATTCTAATCCTCCTTTAATGCCGAATGTTAAAACGCCACTCGCTCCTTTTGCTAAGTACTTTTGTACTAGCTGATAATTCTCATTACTTTCTAAACCCGGATAATTTACCCATTCAATACGTTCATGGCTAGCAAGCCACTTCGCAACTGCAAGAGCACTTTCACTATGACGCTCCATTCGTAAATGCAAAGTTTCTAAACCGATGTTGCTAATATACGCATTGAATGGGCTCATACAGTTTCCATAGTCTCTTAATAATTGAACACGAGCTTTCACAATATATGCTGCCTTCCCAAATTTCTGCACATAACTTACACCATGATAACTTGGATCCGGTTCGACAAACTCAGGGTATTTTCCATTTGCCCAATCAAAGTTTCCTCCGTCAATGACAATCCCGCCTAATGAGCTTGCGTGACCATCAATATATTTTGTTGTAGAATGCACTACAATATTTGCTCCATGTTCAAACGCTTGGCATAAATACGGTGTTGCTAATGTGTTATCAACAATAAATGGTACTTCTAACTGTTTCGCAGCAGCTGAAAACTCTTTAAAATCCAGAACATTCATCGCTGGATTCCCCAGTGACTCTGCATAAATAAGCTTTGTTTTATGATTGGCAAGTGCCACAATTTCATCAGAAGATAAGCTTGGATTAAAGAATGTAACCTCAATCCCTAATTTACGTAGACTTACCCCAAATAAGTTAAATGTTCCCCCATAAACGGTTGAAGAACAAAGTAAATGGTCACCACTGCTACAAATATTTAGAACAGCAAGCATAATAGCCGCTTGACCAGAAGCTGTTGCAACAGCTCCAACACCACCTTCTAACTCTGTTAATTTTTGTTCAAATGCTGCTAGTGTCGGATTCCCAATACGCGTATAAATATAGCCTTCTGCTTCTAAATTAAAGAGTGCCGCTAAATCATCGGACGTATCGTATTTGTACGTCGTACTTTGATAGAGCGGTAAAACACGCGGTTCACCGTTCTCCGGTGTATAGCCACCTTGCACACAAATGGTTCCTTTTCCCCATGATTCTCCCATCTCTCATTCTCCTTTCTTTTATAGAAAATAAAAAAACTGCTTCTTTCCCTAACAAGAAAGAAGCAGTTTAAAAACACGCTCTAAAGTCTCTTTCTTATCTCTCAGGGCTTATTACCTGCAGGATTTGGCACAATTCCGCTATGCGGCTGTTGCCAAGGTTTCATAGGGCCTGTCCCTCCACCTTTTCTTGATAAGACTATGTAATTACCGTTGATTTTATAGCAATAATTTCCTGATGTCAATTATTTTTCTGAATATTTACAAAAGAATGTATTGCTACTTTAATTGTTCATTCTCAAAATTAAAATTTAAGAAATTGAAGAAAATACTCCTATTTTAAAGAAAAATAATACCTTTTAAAAACTCTACTCACTATGTAAAATTATAGAGCTATATTTAATCGTAACAAGCAACATAATATTTTTAACCATGTTACACTTTATATACAGGTCATCAAGATATTTACAAAAATATGATTACATTTACGAATGTTTCAGAACCCCATAAAATAATACTGCTGATTTTTGTAATATATTTTGAATAAGTAATTCTCTTAAAAAGATAATATGCATATTCAATTCATTACTTAATTATCTTCGTATCAGAATCTCTAACTTTTCATAATAATGTATAAATAGAGGAGGCATAACAATTGACTATTAGGAGAAATCTGCACTATTTACTCATCGTGTACGGTATGTTTCTAGGTGCTATCGTTGGTGCTACAGTCTGGTTATTTTTAGTTGTCACAAATGCTGGAATTCAGTTTATTTGGGGATATTTACCTAAGGAATTGGGATTACCACCTTATTACACACTTTGTGTAACAATAATCGGCGGTGTTCTTGTTGGACTGTCACAGAAGTACTTCGGCACATACCCACGTTTAATGCCAGAAGTAATGGGTGAATATAAAAAGACAGGTAGAATTGAGTACCAATTTGTACATAAAGCTACGTTAACAGCCATTATTGTTTTAGTATTTGGCGCAAGCTTAGGACCAGAAGCAGCACTTGTTGGGATTATAGGTGGACTTTGTACATGGGTTGGTGATCGCTTTAAATTTACTTTAAAAGGAATGCACGAACTAACGGAAATTGGGATTGGTGCTGCCTTAAGTGTTATTTTTAATGCACCGCTATTCGGTTATTTAGCTCCAAGCGAACATGAGGATACACAACTTGCTGAAACTTTTAAAGAGAAAAAGACTATTGTATATCTCGCTACTACTTTTGCTGGTTTTTCTGTATATTTATTGCTTAGTCAGTTTGATAATCGAGGATCTTTTATTGTTAATTTTGGAGAAGGATCTTTTACACTCCGCGAATGGGTGGCCTTTCTTCCCCTTATTTGTATAGGTGCCGGTGCAGGCTATTTTTATTTCAAAATAGAACATATATTAGAAAAAATAGTACATCCTTTTCAAAAGTATAAACTAACATTAGCGATTATAGGCGGTATTCTTCTAGGAATTTCAGGCACTTTACTTCCGTATACACTGTTTTCAGGAGAACACCAATTAAAAGAATTAGTAACTGAATGGACAGAGTTATCATTTTGGATCCTGTTTCTTTCAGGAATTTTAAAATTATGTATAACGGCAGTTTGTTTAAATACAGGTTGGCGTGGTGGACATATTTTTCCGATTATATTTGCTGGTGCAAGTATTGGATATGCTGTAGCTACTGTCATACCGTTAGATCCAGTTGCTTCTGTAGCTATTATAACGACAGCCATTTCAAGCTATGCAATACGAAAGCCAATCGCTATTACATTATTATTACTTATGTTCTTCCCAATTAATTTATTGTTACCAATGATTGGAGCTGCAATGATTGGTAATGTTTTTCCACTTCCTAACCATAGTGAGAAGAAACAGGAAGCTGGTGCAAATATCGAATAGTAAAATGAACAAATAAAAGGCAGTACCATCACAATAAAAGTGTTGGTACTGCCTTTTGAGTAAAGAATGTTTACTTTTACAAATAAAATTGCCACTACAAATGGACTATTACAAAATAATATTTAAGACCTCAAAAAAACTAACATTTTAAAATCCCATACAGCTCATCAAAAGTTTGAATTTCATAAGTTGGAACTATCCCGCTATCGTTTAACTTCTTTTCAGGATTAAACCAACATGTGTCTAATCCAGCTAGCTGCCCACCCTTAATATCTGCACTTAAAGAATCCCCGATAATTAATCCTTTCTCTACAGAAAAATTAGAAATTCGTGCAAAAACATAATCGAAGTATTCCTTCATTGGTTTTTGGTAACCAGTATCTTCTGAAACAAAAATACCCTTAAAGAATGAATGTAATCCTGAATTACGTAGGCGCTTGTCTTGCGTTTTGGAAACACCGTTTGTAACAATATATAAATCGTATTCGCTTTGGAAACCTTGTATTAATTCAAAAGCCCCATGAATGAGCTGATTCCCTTCTTCTAAATAACTACGATAATTCTTTTCAAACAATGGTCCATCGACTTCTTGGCCATATTCCCTGAATAAAATTGAAAATCGCGTATTCACTACCTCATCTCGGGCTATTTTCCCTTCTTCAAAGGATTCCCACAGACCTTGGTTTATTTTTTTATAATGTGCCTCAATTTCATTAGTTAAAGGGATTTTTTGTTCCTCAAAAAGCAAATGTAATGCTTTTCTTTCAGCTGCTTTAAAATCTAATAATGTATCGTCGACATCAAATAGTAATGTTTGATATTTCTTCATGTTGCTTCTCTTCCTTTCTTCTATAAAAACACGCTGTTTCTTTTGTCATTAAATAAATCGTATCACTCCCGCTTGTAAAAAGAATAGGAGATATCTCATACTAAATGAGAGGTGAGAAAATGAAAATCAAAAAAGATTCATATGAGATTCATAATTATGTAAAGCAATTCAATTTTCAAACATTCTTTTCGTTTGACATTTTGCCGTATATAGAAATTCATTCGTTTCAAAAGAAAGAAACCATTTGTAATGAAGGAGAGGAGTTTCCCTATCTCTATTACTTAATTTCCGGAAAAGTAAAAATATATATGAGCCATCAGAATGGAAGGATTTCCTTAATTAATTTTGTAAAAGCGCCATCAATCATGGGAGAATTAGGATTAATTGAAGTAGAGACGTTAACAAAAGGGATCGAAGCCATGGAACCATGTATCTGTTTAGCTCTTCCCCTGAAAGATTGTCGCCATCTCTTATTACAAGACGCCCATTTTTTACAGCAGTTGTGCAAATTCATTGGAGAAAAAACAATTACTCGAACTGAACAATATGCAAAAAGTCATAACTACGCTTTAGAAAACCGATTAGCGGCGTTCATTCTGTTAACCGAGCAAAATAATTGTTACCTTGAAAAGCATACAGAAGCCTCTGAATACTTAAACGTTAGTTATCGCCATCTTTTATTTGTATTAAAGCAGTTTTGTCAGCAAAATTGGTTAAAAAAAGAAGGGAGAATGTATTTCATACAGGACAAAGAGCAATTACAAAAGTTAGCAGATGAACTCACTCGGCAATAACAGAACGAAACCCCGTAAGTTCTTCTGCTAGACTATTTATTAAAAAACAAAAAAGCAGCACCAACACCATAAAGGTACTGATACTGCATATTGAGCGACGATTATTGTATTAATTAGAATGTGCTTGCTACTTTAACAGCTTTCTCAAGGCCTTCTGCAATAATCTCTTCCGCTTTATCTGGGAATTGGTTATGACCTTCAACAATAACTGTCTCCATATCTTTTGCACCGAAGAATCCCATCATGCTTGCTACATATTTAACAGCCATTTCTACTTCTGCTGCTGGTCCTTCAGAATATACACCACCGCGTGCGTTTAATAGCGCAATTTTCTTATCTCCAATAAGGCCTACTGGTCCTTCTGGTGTATATTTAAATGTTTTACCAGCACGGTTTAAGTAATCGATATATGTGTGCAGTACAGCTGGAATTGTTAAGTTCCATAACGGGAAACCAAATACTACTTTATCAGCTGCAAGAAATTGATCTAAATATTTATCAGCAACAGCTACTGCTTTTGCTTCTTCTGCTGTTAAATCAAATCCTCTACTTGTTTTAAATGTACCGTTAATCATATCTACTCCTACATATGGTAATTCTTCATTGTATAAATCAAGTTCTACCACTGTATCATTTGGATGTGCTTCTTTATAACTTGCTAAAAACGCTTCATATAATTTTACGCTAACTGCTTGGTCTGCTGGACGGTTGTTAGCTTTTACAAATAAAACTGTTGTCATGCCTTTTTCTCCTCCTATTGCTTACTCTTACGTTGTTTATTATCTACTCGCTAAAAAGGGATGATCCCTTGTAATTATTGTTGTTTACAAATACATTTTATCCTCTCATCCTAACAATTTCTTCCTCACATAGACGTATCTTTTCATAAAAAAAGTCCGCCTCCTAAAGGCGAACTAAGTCCTAAGACTTTTGTCTTATACGATCCCACTTTTCACTGCATATAAAGCTGCTTGTGTACGATCAGATAAATTTAATTTGCCTAAAATACTACTTACATGAGCTTTTACTGTTTTTTCTGTAATCACTAACACGGATGCAATTTCCTTATTACTCATCCCTTTTGCCAAGAGCTGCAACACTTCATTTTCCCTTGCTGTTAGTACATCTACATGAATATTTGATGACTCCTGTTTCTCTTCTTGCGGCAAAGTTTGAGACAGAAGCGCGCTTGCTATATCAGGGTGAAGCTGAATATTTCCTTTATATGCGCTACGAATCGCTTCGACAAGTTGATCAGGCTCAACATCTTTTAGAATATATCCGCTTGCCCCAGCTTTTAAAGCCGGCAAAACATGCGCTTGATCAGAAAAACTAGTTAATACGAGCACTTTCACATTTGGATATTCCTTTTTGATGCATGCTGTCGCTTCGATCCCATCCATCTCTGGCATATACAGGTCCATCAAAACTATATCTGGCCGCACTTCTTGAACCTTCACCAAAGCTTCTTTCCCATTATTTGCCTCTCCAACCAATTCAAGATCTTCTTGTGTGCTTAAAAAAAAGGCTAATCCTTTTAAAACAACTGTATGATCGTCAACTAATAATACTCTTATCTTCACAAGTTCCCCTCATTTTCACATCGCATTATAATGGTACGATAACTTTTATACTTGTTCGCTTTTTCTCACTTACAATCATAATCCATCCGCCAATTAACTCTGTGCGTTCACGCATTGTTGTCATACCGAGCGATTTCTTCTCTTTTATATCTTTTTCTATAAAACCGAGGCCATAATCAACTACCTCTAAGGACACTTCTTTCTCTGTTACTTTCAAATAAATTGTCGCCTCTGTTACCCCCGCATGTTTACTCACATTATTTAAAGCCTCTTGTCCAATTCGCCATAATGTTTCTTCCACTACACGTGGTAACTCACGCACACCTTTAACTTGCTCACGAATGCTCAGCCCTAAGTTCTCTCCATATTGCTTTAAAGCGGGTAGCAACCCTTTTTCTAATCCTGCTGGACGAAGTTGCCAAATAAGTGCTCGCATTTCTTTTAAAGCACCTTGTGCTAATTCCCTTATCTCATGAAGAGATTGATCTACCGTTTCATTTTGTCCCTTTAAAACAGCTTCTGTCCCCTTCGTCATAAACGTTAATGAAAATAACTTTTGTGAAACTGAATCATGCAGATCCCGTGCCAAACGGTTTCGTTCTTCCATCCGAGCAAGTTCACGTCGCTGTTCATTTAACCGTAAATTTTCAATCATTAATGAAATATGATTCGTTAACGCTTGCACGATATCTACGGTATTCTCATCAAATCCTCCATGCTTCGAACTCACGCATAAAACACCAAACACTTGATCTCGAATTTGTATTAGAGCAACAATGATAGAGCCATTAGACCGTCTTTTCAACAAAACAGGCTGATTTTTTTCTATCGCTTCTTTTGCAGTACTCTCTAACTCCCTATCTCTTTCCATTACATATTTCTTATAACAAGCTCGCATAGATAAGTTCTTTTCTTCCTTTATAAAAAACGCAACTTTCTCCCACTGAAATACATCCTCCACTTGTTTTACAACTTCTTCTGGTAATGTATTTAACTTATGGATTTTTCTTAGCTCTTGAATGAAACGTTCTAATTTCACATAATAATGAGCACGTCTTTTTTCACTTTCATATAATTTTGTCCGTTTTAAAGCTGTTCCAATTTGCAAAGCAACCGATTGCAGCAGCATAAGTTCTTCTTCAGAAAAATGTGTTTTTCCTGGGCTTGCTACATTTAGCACACCGAATTCTTCACCGCCAGCTTTTAGGGGAACTGTTGCATGATGAAGAATTCCTTCTGTATCGCCCCAATTATGTTCAATTGCATTATTAATTCTCTTACATTCAATAATATTAACTGCTCGCTCTAATTTCCCTTCTACAAAGCGACGCAGACACCAGCATTCTCCTTCACACATCGGTCGTTTATTTTGAAACGCGAGCGCTGCTGGTAAATGATAATCAATTAATTTCGTATATCTACCATTTTCATCGACCAGAAAAATCCATCCTGTTGTTAATCCTGTTACATGCAATAATTTTTCTAATACCGCTTGCAACATGTGATATGTATCATTAGATGTATTTAACGTTTCTGCAATTTCTTTTAATATAGCTAATTCGCTTATACGATTCCCTTGAAACATAAATTGTCTCCTATATACGATATTTTCATTTCTTATTGTAACAAATTCATTATCTTTTCAACCAAGCTAACTACTTTTTCACTTTGTACTTATTCATAACATTGATATAATGGATAAAAATGTAGTTTTCATTATATCACCTAAGGGGGCTTTCTCAATGACATTAAACAAAGCACTTACAATCGCTGGTTCTGACACAAGCGGTGGCGCTGGCATACAAGCAGATTTAAAAACGTTCCAAGAACTTGGTGTATACGGAATGACATCTCTTACAACAATTGTAACGATGGACCCACATAACGGTTGGGCACATAACGTGTTCCCTATCCCTGCTTCTACACTAAAACCACAATTAGAAACAACAATTGAAGGCGTTGGTGTTGATGCTTTAAAAACTGGTATGCTTGGATCTGTTGAAATCATTGAAATGGTTGCTGAAACAATTGAAAAGCATAATCTACAAAATGTAGTAGTAGATCCAGTGATGGTTTGCAAAGGGGCAGATGAAGCATTGCATCCTGAAACAAATGACTGCTTACGCGATGTACTTGTTCCAAAAGCATTAGTTGTGACACCAAATTTATTTGAAGCATATCAACTAAGTGGTGTGAAAATTAATTCCCTTGAGGACATGAAAGAAGCCGCAAAAAAAATCCATGCTTTAGGTACAAAATATGTACTAATTAAAGGTGGTAGCAAACTAGGTACGGAAACTGCAATCGATGTATTATATGATGGAGAAACATTCGATCTTTTAGAATCAGAGAAAGTTAATACAACAAATACACACGGTGCAGGTTGTACATACTCTGCAGCAATTACGGCAGAACTTGCAAAAGGTAAATCTGTAAAAGATGCTGTAATAATCGCAAAAGAATTCATCACAGCAGCGATTCGTCACTCTTTCAAATTAAACGAATACATCGGGCCAACACATCATGGTGCATATCGTAAATTTACAACTGGAAAAGAACTTGTATAAGAAATAAAAAAACAGGCTATCTATAGATAGCCCGTTTTTTTATGATACTGAACTTAGCTTATTTCTAACATTTCCATACTATTAAAAACTACAAACTTAAAATCCTGTTGTTCCACGTGAAACAACAACAAAGTAAAAAAAGAGCGACGAATCGCTCTTTTTTTTCAGCAACACCTTGATATTTTTCCACCTTTCGCATTGAATCTAGCTTCTTGCGCCTCTGCAAAGAACTGTTTTCGACATAGAATCGTTTCTTCTGGATGGTGCTGTTTCATATGAGTAACGTACGTTTCATAACTTGGTACTCCAACAAGCAAACTAATAAATTGCTTTCTTGTTCTCCACACCTTCCCCAATTTTTTAAGCATAATTTCTCGACTCACTTTCATCTCTTGGAATATAGGGTGCTTCTTTTAATGGTGTTGCTTTATTTTGCAGCACCTTAATCCATATACGAATAGCTGAAATAAGGACCGCTATTACAACTAACATGAAAATTCCACAAAGTGCAGCATCGATATAATCATTGAAAATAATTTGCTTCATTTGTCCCACATTTTTGGCCGGTGCTAGTATTTTCCCTTCATCTAAGGCATTTTGAAACACTTTTGCATGGGATAAAAATCCAATTTTCGGGTTATCATGGAATAATTTTTGGTAGCCGGCTGTCATCGTCACAATCAGCAGGCCGACAGTTGGAATAAGTGTAACCCAAACATACGCCTTTTTCCCCATTTTGAACAATATCGTTGTTCCGAGTAATAACGCAATACCCGCTAACATTTGATTCGCAATTCCAAAGAGTGGCCATAGTGTATTAATCCCACCGAGTGGATCAACTACACCTTGGTACAAGAAATACCCCCACCCTAACACGCATAGCGTTGTTGCAATAACATTAGCTAGTGTAGAATCCGTTTTCGCAAATGGTTTATATATGTGTCCTAAAATATCTTGAATCATAAATCGTCCTACACGTGTACCAGCATCAATTGTAGTTAGAATAAATAGTGCTTCAAATAAAATAGCAAAATGATACCAGAACGCCATCATCGCAGTTCCACCGATTACTTGTGAAAAGATGTAGGCCATTCCAATTGCTAATGTTGGTGCTCCTCCTGTGCGAGATAAAATTGTTTGTTCACCAACATTTACAGCCAGGTCCTTTAAGTCGTTTGGTGTAATCGCAAATCCCCAAGAAGAAATAACTTGAGCTGCTTGCGATACATCTGCCCCGATAAGAGCTGCTGGACTGTTAATTGCAAAGTATGTTCCTGGTGTTAATACACAAGCTGCAATCATTGCCATCGCTGCAACGAACGATTCCATTAACATCGCTCCGTAGCCAATTGGCTGAGCATGACCTTCTCTTTCAATCATTTTCGGAGTAGTACCAGAGGAAACTAAAGCATGGAATCCTGATACTGCCCCGCAAGCAATTGTAATAAATAAAAACGGAAATAGGTTCCCAGAAAACACAGGACCTGTTCCATCAATAAACTTAGACACAGCCGGCATTTGTAGGTTTGGCGCTACGATTAAAATACCAATTGCTAGCCCAACAATCGTACCGATCTTTAAAAATGTACTTAAATAATCACGTGGAGCAAGAAGCATCCACACTGGTAATGCCGACGCAATAAAACCGTATACAATAAGCATAATTGCAATTGTTTCACCACTAAAAGTAAACATGCTTGCAAGGGTAGGATTCTCAGCTACATACTGCCCTCCCACAAGAGCTAAAAGGAGTAAAATAATACCGATAACCGATCCTTCTCCAATGCGTCCTGGGCGAATGTAACGCATATAAACACCCATTAAAATAGCGATTGGAATTGTCGCTGCGATCGTAAACATTCCCCAAGGACTACCAACAAGCGCTTTCACAACTACTAGAGCTAAGACTGCTAATAAAATGATCATGATACCTAAAATACCAATCATCGCAATCAATCCTGTTACAGGACCGATCTCATCTTTAATCATTTCACCTAATGATTTTCCATTACGTCTCATTGAAGCAAATAAAATAACAAAATCTTGTACTGCCCCAGCAATTACAACCCCAACAATAATCCAAATTGTTCCTGGCAGGTATCCCATCTGAGCTGCTAAAATAGGTCCTACTAGTGGACCCGCTCCAGCAATTGCCGCAAAGTGATGCCCAAATAATACCCATTTATTTGTTGGGACATAATCCTTTCCATCATTTAGCGTCTCAGCAGGTGTTCGCCGATTATTATCTAATTCAAATACTTTCCTAGCAATAAATCTACTATAGAAACGATAAGCAACGGCATATACAGAAACAGCTGCCACTAATAGCCATACAGCATTAATCGTTTCACCTTGTGATAAGGCAATTACACCAAATCCGGTTGCTCCTAAAGCTGCGATTACACCCCAAAGTAAAATTGACTTAAGCGCCTTCACATACAATCCCCCCTATACTACTTCTTAGTGGAAATTGTACTAAATTTTCTGAATATTTAATTTAAATCTTCCTTATTATGAAGGATTCTTATGTTAACATGTTGAAATTCACTTACAACTTGTCATAGTTCAATTTTATTTCGCAGTCGTTTTACATAGTTTCGACTAACGGGAATTGCCTGCTCATCATACCTTTCCAAATAAAGATTATAGGTTCCATTATAATAAGGCTTTAGTTCTTGAACATACATAACATTTATTAAATAACTTTTATGAACACGCAAAAAATCATATGCTGTTAATTTATTTTCTAGTTCTTGAAGTGTATACGTTGAAATATACTGATTATTTGTTGTATAAATCGAAACTGTTTTATTCTCCTTATTCTTACTTACATATATAATATCCTCTGGAAAAATATATGTAATTCCCTCATGACTTTCAATCGGAAGTTTGCGCAAATGGCTTTTTATTTTCTTTCCCTTTTCTTGCTCTATTCTATGCAAAAGAAACTGTAAATCTTCCTCACGAAAAGGTCTTATTAAGTAATAAAATGCTTGGAGTCGAAAAGCTGTTATCGCCTCTTCTATATCCCTACCTACAAAAATAAATTTTGCACTACAACTTAGCTGTTGTAATAAGCTAGAGAATTCAAATCCTGTGCCATCTTTTAACTTTGTATCTAAAAAAACGAAATCAGGAGTATGTTTTTTTGCTATCTGTAAAGATTCCATTCCTGTTCCTGCTTCAAAGCATTCTACATTTCTCATATTTTCTGTAAATGTCTCAATTAATTGATTTCTACATTCTGAATCTTCCATAATAAGTAAAATCCTCATCTGCCCAACCACCTAATTGTTTTGTCCATAAGTCTTGTTGTATACATTCGCTTTAGTAAGAAATAATCCCTTTTTCTAGCTATATTTTCTATTTAATATGCTACTCTTTTTCTCAATAATAATAAAAGAAGGAAGTCATTTGGACTTCCTTCCTTTATTATACTAATTCTTGTTGCTTTGTTTCCTGTCCAAGCACAACCACTGCAAGCACCCCTATTAAAATGGAGCTGCAAAAGATTGTAAAGATTAAAGAAAGAGAAGCTTGCGAGGCAACAAGGTAACCTACTAATAGCGGACCGAGAATACCGCCAATACGACCAAATGCGGCAGCCATACCTGCCCCAGTACCGCGAATTACTGTCGGATACTGCTCAGGTGTATATGCATATAACGCTCCCCATGCTCCTAAATTAAAGAAGGACAATAGCATTCCTGCCACCAGCAATATCGTAAGCGATTCAGCTACTCCAAAGACGTAAGCACTACATGCTGTACCAATTAAATACGTAACTAATACAAACTTACGGCCAAGTCGTTCAATAAACCATGCAGCAGTAAAATATCCTGGCAGCTGCGCTAATGTCATAATTAATACGTACTGGAAACTTTTTATTAAACTAAATCCTTTTAATACCATTACACTTGGTAACCAAAGAAACATGCCATAATAAGAAAAGACAACACAGAACCATAAGATCCATAGCATAATTGTTGCTTTTCGATATTCTCCAGACCAAACTGCTTTTATATTTGTAATAACAGATTGTTGTTTCTCGACTCTCTCAAACCTTGGTGAATCTGGTAAATTCCATCGTAAATATAGTGCATAAAAAGCTGGAACTGCACTTAATACCATCGCTACTTGCCAGCCATACTTGGGAATTACAAAATAAGAAATAAGAGCTGCAATTAACCAGCCACCAGCCCAAAAACTTTCTAATAACACAACAATTTTCCCACGCTCATGCGCCTCGACGCTTTCAGATACAAGTGTCGAAGCAACCGGTAATTCTCCGCCAAGTCCCATGCCGATTAAAAAACGCAATATAAGAAACATAGCTAATGTTGTTGTTAATGCTGTTAAGCCACTACAGATAGAAAATAATAATAATGTCATAATAAAAACGGACTTACGCCCCATCTTATCTGCTAATATTCCAAATAAAAGCGCTCCAACTGCCATTCCGATAGAATTTACACTTCCAATCCACCCCATTTCTTGGCTACTTAATCCCCATTCTTTTTGCAATGCAACGATGACAAATGAAAGCATGCCGACATCCATTGCATCAAATAGCCAACCAAGACCCGCTATTCCAAGAAGCTTGCGCTTTGAAATTTCTTTTATATCCCCCACTAAAAACCCTCCTTACACAGGTGTCTTTACACATCATTTTACACATGTGTATTGTATAAGTAAAATACTTTTATTTCTACACTTACTGTAAAGTTTTATTTTAAAATTCCCATAAGACGATGGCTTTATTAGCGAAAAATACTGTATAAAGTGGAAGTTGCTCGTCCAGAATGTGAGGGGGATGGAGTTTCTGACGTAGAGGTCTTTTTTTACCTCGCAGGAAGAAGCGAAGCCACCGAACATTCTAGCCACTGGAACTGGACAATGCTTTCGCTCAATTTTGAGGTGAGAGTATTACTACCCGCAAATAGCGGGATAAATTTTTACAAACAAAAAAGCAGCGATATTTCGCTACTTTTTCGAACGCATTACTTCTTTTAGAAATTCAGCTAATACAAGCTGACGACGCCAACGCGTCGGATTGCTACATAGCCGGTAAAACCATTCGAGATGAATGGCTTGAATCCATTTTGGCGCACGTTTTACTTCCCCTGCCCAAACGTCTAAACTACCACCTACACCAACAGCTACCTTTGCTTGCAAACGATGCTTATTATTTTGAATAAAATTTTCTTGTCTTGGGAATCCGAGTGCTACAAGTAAAATATCAGGCTTTGCTTCTTGAATACGAGAAATAATATCTTCTTCCTCTTCTTGTTTAAAGTATCCATCTTGAGTCCCCACAATAGATACAGCTGAATATGTTTTTGTTAAATGATCAGCAGCACCTTTCACAACATGTGGTTTTGCCCCAAGTAAGAAAACCGATACAGGTTTATTTTCTTTCGACAACGCTTCAAATAAATCACTCATTAAATCAAAACCTGCTACTCGCTCTTTTAATGGTGTTCCTAGCATACCACTTGCTTTTACAACACCGATACCATCTGGTGTAATTAAATCTGTTTTCAAAAGTGTTTGATAAAAACTTGGGTCTTTTTTCGCACACATTACGATTTCCGGATTTGCTGTTACAACTTGGAATGTATGAGTTCGTTCCGCCTCTAACTGCTTCATGATATATTGAATTGTCTCTTCCATTGTCATCGTAGAAAAAGGGACACCTAAAATATCAACTGTTTGCACTGCCATAATGATAATCCTCTCTATTTCAATAAAAGTTTTTTATATGCTTTATGAGTATCTTCATATAGATTTCGTAATGAGAAACGCGAAGAAGCATGCTCATACAAGCGTTCACCCATCGATGCTAATTCACCATTCTCCCATTTCTTATATCCTTCCTCTAGTGCACTTACTAATGCATGTGTGTCACCAGTCGGTACAATCCATCCATATGTAGGATTAACAATCAACTGTTCCATATCACCAACATTTGTTGCAATAGACGTTAAACGCTGATTTGCGGCTTCTAATAGTACAAGTGGGAAACTTTCACTATAAGAAGTTAATAAATTTATATGAGCGGATGCATATAATTCTTTTACATCCGAACGATGTCCTAAAAATAGTACTTTATCTTCTAAATTTTTCTTCCTTACTACCTCTTTCAACTCTGCTTCAATTGGACCATCGCCAACTAACAACACTTTTATATTTGGGATCGTTATTTTTTGCAAGGCATCAAATAAAATATTATGTCCCTTTACAGGGTGAAGACGAGCCACTTGAATAGCTATAAATGACTCTTCTTGTATACCAAATTTATCTTTCAAATTATAAGGTTTCGCTGGGATACCATCATACTCAATCCCGTTATAAACAGTACAAATTTTATCTTCTGGCACCCCGAGTGCTACAGTATTTTTCTTAAAACGTTCTGTAATCGCAAAAAACAAATCCACTTTCTTATAAGAATGTAAATTTAATTTTGTAAAAACCCAACCTTTTAATCCACGCTTCATAAAATCAAGGGTTGGATCACTATGAACCGTTGTAACCCATTTTGCACGTATTTTCCTTTTTAGAAGAGATAGATAAAAGTTTGCGCGTGCACCATGTGTATGTACAATATCAAAGTATCCTTCATTAATAAACGTACGTATTTTGGAAAGAATCGATATGTCATAACGAGATGATTGGGAAAAAACATGGACCTTAATTCCGAGCTCTCTTGCTTCTCTAGCGATCGCACCTTCTTCAAATACAGCTAGTTCAACTTCATCTTTTGGAAATTGTGACAAAAGTGAAATAATGTGAGTTTTCCCGCCACCTTCTTCTGCTCCAGCATTCATATGCAACACTTTCATCTCTTTCCTCCTCCATCTTTATGTTCTCTTATCGTTTACTATAGCAAAAAATAAAAGCTAACGTGGCGCTAGCTTTTATTTTTCTATCATTCAATTTCTAAATCCACAATTAAATATGCAAAAATTACAGCAAAATAAATACTTACTCCAGGAGCAGTTAATACATGACCTGCTATAAACGCAATACCTAAACCTAATGCTAGCGAGGTTGCTAATAATCCGTATTTTACTGTAAATACCTCTCTAAACCTAGTTATTAGTATGAGGAGAATCTTTATACCAAAGTATAAAAATGGAATTAAAAGCAAAGCAAAACCGATAATTCCAAATGCATAGAACCAATCATGGAAATCTCTTTCAATTAGCTTCGGATCCTCTTTGAAATTCCCAGAATATCCCATACCCAATAATTTTTGAGATGTTGGAGCTTCTGCATAGTAATCTTTATACACTTTCTCAAACAGCTCACGTCCGCTGAAAATAAGCGCTTGTGTTTCCTCTTGTTTCTTTACTTCTTTTTCCTCTTGTGTCACAGGAGGTTTATGTTGTGGTTTATCTTCTTTCTTTTCCTCTGCCTCTTTCATCTCTTGTTTATTCTCAAGAAATTGGAAATGAAATCCTATATTTTTGAGGAATGGAGAAAACGGTGTATACGCCACTACTCCAGCAAAAACAACCGTTGCAATGATACCGTTCAGTAAATATGCTTTCTTTTTTCTATCTTTACGCTGTAAAAATGCTTGAACATAACACATAAACACAGCAACAATCATTGTACCAACAATGGCTCCAAATCCTACCTTTGTACCAATAGCAAATAATGAAAAAATCATTAAAAGAGAAGGAATCCAAAAATAACTCTTTGCTATACTTGTTGTTTTTTCAATTGAATATAGAAAAACAATTGGACATATCACTGCTAAAATGGAACCTAATTCATTTCCTGCATAGAACCAACCACGTGAACCGGTTTTTATAGACGTATAACTATTATAATCCGTTCCTGTCGCAATCGAAATAACCATGATGGCATTTATAATTAATGTTGAATATACGATATAATTACGCATTTTTGAATATGTATTTACTTTATTTTTTAATGATTTAAATACAAAGATGTAACAAGTCAGCATAATGATTGGGTATAAAGATTTTGCTATAAATTTAATTTCTTCTCCCAACATGATAGGACTTTTAACGAATTTATTATTTACAAAACCTGCCGCACAAACAATCCCGACTACTATTAAATATATGATATATTTACGATTTCCTTTTTCTTTTGCTTGCAGCAAAATATAGATTCCACCAAGAGCCATTACAAATAAACGCGTAATAACTCCAATTGTTGTATCAATTTTTAAAACCATAATACAGAATGATGTGAGTAAGTCTAAAATCGGCTGTAACATAATGAAAATCAATAAAAAGTTTTCAAATTTATTACTTAAACTATTATTTTTTACCATCTCAAACCCCCATAAATAACTATCATTACCTTATCTCACTTTATACAATTTACAATGAAACTCTAACTCATCTCAAATATTCATTATAACATAATTTTTGAGTTAAGCTCTTTCAATTTATATAGAGAAAAGATAATAAATCCCCTTCTTATATGTCAGATATTTCGTATCTTCAAACGCTTTCTTTCCCCATTTTTTCTTTTTTTCTACATGTAACGAAAAGTAATTGTTATTTCTAAAACTTTAGTGTATATTTTGCTCTGGAACATCTTTAAAGGGAAGGAATTAGAGCTATGTTATTAATCGAAATATTTACGTTTCTTGGCATTGTTGCCGCTGCCATTTCTGGTACATTAGTGGGTTTAAAGAAAGATTTAGATTTATTTGGTGTCCTTTGTTTAGCTGTAGCTACTGCACTCGGTGGCGGAATTATTCGTGATGTTATGATTGGTAACCTCCCTCCCGTTGCATTTGTACAACCAATTTACTTTTTTGTCAGCGTATTAGCTGCTCTTTTTACTTGTATGTTTTTTGAACGTATTAACAAACTTCAAGTTGTAATTATGCTTTCAGATGCTGTCGGTTTAGGCGTTTTTACTGCTATTGGTGCAAACGCAGCAATGTCGCATCACGTTGATGCTTCATTTTTAGTTGTTTCAATGGGTGTTATTACAGGTATTGGCGGAGGAATTTTGCGTGATATTTGCGCTCAAGATATTCCCTACGTATTCCGTAAAGAAATTTATGCCATTGCTTCTATTTTGGGTGCAATTAGTTTTCTTATTACGCATGAAATGGGTGCACACGTATTAGCCTTTTATATTTGTTTACTAGTAACGTTCACCATACGTGTAGTCACTGTTATATATAATGTACATTTTCCAGTTTTCTTTAAAACACATTCAAAGGCAAATGCTAATAAAAGTCATTAAGAGAATTCAAAGCGAATTCTCTTTATTTTATACTCATTGCCTAAATAAAAAAACTCACCATTTTTATGATGAGTTTTCTTTTCATATATACCTCAGTATGCTCCCGGAAGATATAGGATAAAACCATCCTGTTACGAATGGCTTTATTTTTTGAAAAATAGCTTTTGACAATAGAAAGACAGCATATAAACACCTAAACTTTGTAAAATAAAAATGCTCGGTATGATTAAACTACCGTATACAATATCCTTATTCAAAAGTTTCATTCCAATGTATCCTGTTATAAGTAATAGGAATAACATATAGCCTTCGCTCTTTTGTTTTTGAATAAGGAAATGTAAAAGTGCAATTATCATAAATAAAGTTACAACCATAAAGAGAAGATTTTCACCCTTTAACAGTGCTCCATTCATTCCTTCTGATGATAGTTGATCTATGTTTAACTTAAGAGAAGCTAACCTTTCTGTTTCAAACGCCTTTAATGTTTGATCCATACGTTCTTTCCAACTTTGCGTTTGAACCGTTTCTTGTTTATTGTGCTGTTCCCCAATTAAAACCGATTGCACATATGCATTGTTAGAAATCGTATACTGTTTTATTCCCATTGCTTGAATCCCATAATTCACACTAAAATGTGTCGCATAAAATACAACTAAAATCCCTATTGCCTTTAACAATATATTTTGTTTATCTGCACTTTGGAATATTTCTACTAGTAAAATATACGTAAGTACTAAAATAAGTATAAATACTCCTACTGGATTAATTATATTACTAAAAGCAAATAATACCGCAGCACACACCCATATGTAAGAATGACTCAATCCTTTATGTAGTAATATATAACTCGCACAGTAAAATAAAAATACAGAGAGTGATTCTCCTGTTAACAATGAGCAAGAGAGAATATTAGGCAAATATAACGCGTAAAATAATGCAGCAATCCGACCACATTCCTCTTGAAATAAAATGGTAGCAATTCGATAAATGAAAAACGCCGTACCCATGCAATATAAAATATTACATAATCGTAAAACAAATGTAGCATCGCCAAACACACGAATCAATATTGACTCATATATAATGAAAGGTAATTGACTAATCACCGTTATATTACTGCTTCCTAGCGCAACTTGTTTTGCAGTCTCATACATGGCTCTCACATCACCTATAACTGGGGTATCCAAAAAGAGAACTGCCCCAAGTCTAACGAGTACTGTCATACTCATTAGAAAAATGAGAAACTGTTTATCCGTAAATCGATATTGCAAAATAGAAGCGAGAAGTAAAAAGAGTATAACGAAAATGGATAGTACAATCGTTACGCTCGTGGCACTTCCTCCTAATAATTGCTTGCTCCCCTCAAAAGCGTTCCAGCAAGAATAAGCAAAAAAGGCAAGCATAGTTCCAATAATCATTTTACTAAATCCTGTTTGTATGTGATTCATATGTATATTGCACCTCTATTTCCATTTATAACACAACGATTCTATCACGAATAGACACATGACAGTTAGAAAATTTATCTCTCTATTCGCGGGCAGTAATACCCCCTCCCTAAAATTTAAATGGAAATAGAGGGATTAAATGAGAGATAAACTGTCCTTAAAAACCCAATTGAAAAGGATTCATAATCAATTGAGAATGAAAAAATCCTCACTGATTAAAATTTCACTATATATGACAAAAATAGCACACTCTTTTTTTTACTTGCAATGTAAGCGAAACCTCTTTTACACTACAATCTATACAAAACAAATTTTCTTTCAGTTACCCGCATAGAAATGCAACATTATTCTATTTTAATAAGATCAACTTCTTATCGAATATCGATTGTCTAAATAACAAATAGTATTCAATAGAAGAGATCAATCTTTTTTATACAGGAAATGAGCGTACCACTCTGATTGAAAACGTAAATAGGAGTAGATTATATGGATAAGAAATTTATGAGAGAATCAAAAGCAATTAAAACAACGCGTGTTTTCCCAAATGATTTAAACAATCATCACACCTTATTTGGCGGAAAATTATTAGCAGAAATTGATAGCATTGCATCTATTGCAGCAGCAAGACATAGCAGAAAACATTGCGTAACAGCTTCCATTGATTCTGTTGACTTTTTAACTCCAATCCATCAAACGGATTCCGTTTGTTATGAGGCATTCGTTTGCTATACTGGAAAATCCTCTATGGAAGTGTTTGTGAAAGTCGTTGCAGAAAATTTATTAGAAGGAGAGCGTCGTATTGCTGCAACTTGCTTCATCACATTCGTAGCACTAGAAAATGAAAAACCCTCTTCTGTTCCTCAAGTGCTACCAGAAACAGAAGAAGAACATTGGTTATATAAAACAGGCAAAGAACGTGCACAAAACAGAAAAAATAATCGTTTAAAAAGTAAGGAAATGGCTGCCGTATTAACATTGAATAAACCTTGGAATGTATAAAACTTCTTCCCAAAAGACCATGACTCTCTTAGCGAATATAGTTCCACTATATTCGCTATTTTTTTTAACTATATCTATAAACGTTCTGTCTTACAAAAAAACATATAATTCTCCCTAATCTACATCATATATCTTCCTAGCCAATAGTTGATTTACAAAGTTTATGTGCGGTACACTTATATCCGACGTTATGAATTACCAATATTAATTTATTCAATATGGGGGACATTTCTTGAAACTTATACAATGTATTAAAAATCATTCACTTTATAGAAAAGTAAAATCAATCCCTGTTATTCAAAATTATTCTCAGAATAAAACACTTCGTATTAGAAGAGCAAACATGGAGCAGCATGGATTAAAATCACTCATTCTAATGCAAGAAGCATTTAAATCGGCAGGGCATACATTTTGGTTAGATTATGGGACTTTACTAGGTGCTGTACGTGAAAAAGACTTTATTGGACACGACGATGATATTGATGTTGGAACTTTTTACGTAGATGAACAAATGAAACAAGCTATTGAGGATCAAATGAAAAAAAGAGGTTTTATAAAAGAAAGAGCATTTGTAATCGACGACAAGACCGTAGAGGAAACATATGTCTATAACGGCGTATACATTGATATCTTCTATTACTTTAAAGAAGAAAGCCATAAAATATGGTGTTATTTCTTTGAAGGTGGTAAAAATGTAAAGTTTGGAAATTCAGGAACCACTCGTATTTCAACTGGTTGGAAAACAAAAAAAGCCATCTCTACATTTACAGGCATGAGAACAATTCCGTTCAAAGGTGAAACGTTTACTGTTCCTAGTAATTATGAAGAATATTTAATAGACAACTATGGTCCAAATTATATGATTAAAAATGCAAATTGGGATTCTTCTAACTCTGCTTCCAACATTGAATTACTTCCAATAGAACATGCAAAAGGAATCTATTTTAATAACTAATATAATTTATTATGAAAGATACTGACGTAACTTTCATGTATGTAGAAAGGTGAAATCATGCAAAAGTCACTTGTCTCAAATATTTTCTATAAAATATTGCTCAATACCTTTAATATCATACTTCCCATTTTAGTTGGTCCATACGCATATCGAACGCTCGGAGTCGATTCTATGGGAACCGTTAATTTCTCTGAAACTATTTTTAATTACTTTTTCATTTTTGCTGTATTTGGTGTATATCAATATGGACTACGTGAAATCAGTTTAGTGAAAAACGATAAGAAGAAAGTTTCACAATTGTTCACGAGTCTATATGTGATTAACTTTACAACCAGTATCCTGGCTTTAACAGCCTTTTTATTATTTAGTTATATTGGATACGGGAACCAGGATTTATTCCCTGTACTTCTCATTTTCGGATTCAACTTTATCTCAAATTTATTTTATGTAGAATGGTTTAATGAAGCACATGAAAATTATGATTTCATTACGAAGAAAACCGTTGTTGTTCGTTTGATTTATGTTGTGCTTCTTTTTATTTTTATTCATGGAGCAGATGACTATAAGCAATTTGCCGGTTTATTAGTTCTATCAACATTTTTAAACCATACTATTAGTTTTATATATGTGAAGCGCCAAGTTAAGTTTGATTTTTCCAATTTAACAATTATTCCACATTTAAAGCCTTTATTTTTAGTTGTCATTTTTTCAAATGCTAATATTCTATACACACAACTAGACCGCTTTGTTTTAGGAGAATATGCTGGAAAAGCTGAAGTGGCTTTCTATGTAATGGCCTTTCAAATTATGACCATTATTAATACACTTATGTTAAGTGTTGTACAAGTTACAATTCCAAGACTTTCTTATTTGTCAGGAAACGCAACTGAAGAAGCATATGAATCGCTACTAAATAAAATTTCAAAAGTATATTTTATTACGCTATTTCCTGCAGCAATTGGATTAATGCTTATTGCTCATGAAGCTGTTGTCATTTACGGTGGAAAGGAATATGCTGGAGCTGGTAACACATTAATTATTTTTGCATTTTATATGATTTCAGTAGGGATCGAATCAATTTTATCAAACCAAATTATTTACGTAAAAAAGAAAGAAAGCATTTTAGTGCGCTTTTTATTCATTTGCGGGTTCATAAACCTTGCATCCAATATCGCACTTATATATTTCCACGTACTCACACCAGCAACAGCAATTTTCACAACAACAATCGCTAACTGTTTGTTAATTACACTTGAGTATATTTATGTGAAAAAGAAATTAAAAGTCAATTACACATTGTTCGATATACAGAAACTAAAATACATGTTCTATTCACTGACATTTTTACCAATAGCGTTCTTAGTTGATACGGTAATTTCGGAACAAATTCTACAAGTTATCATTACAATATTAGGATGTGCATTAGCTTATGCACTTATCCTATTCATAGTGAAAGATGAAATTCTCTATATGCTATTAAACAAAATGAAGACAAGATTTAAAAGAGCTTAATGTAGATGAAATAAGAAAACAAACTATTTTTCTTCATATGAACAAATGAACCTTCTTGAAGGAGCTGTTATAATTGAAATTCTCTTTAATCATGGCCACTTGTGGCAGACGTGATGATATTCTTGACTTACTAAAATCGTTAGAAAAACAAACTTATAAAAACTTCGAGCTCATTGTAGTTGACCAAAACGATACACCAATTTCTGATCTCTTTGAAGATTATAAGGAAAAGTTCGCAATCAATTATATTTACACGCCTATTAAAGGATTATCTCGTGCCCGTAATACAGGGTTAAAAGTGACTGATGGCGATATTATTGCTTTTCCAGATGATGACTGTGTTTATGAAACAAACGTGTTAGAAAGTATACTCGAAACATTTGATGCTAATAAAAATATTCAGTTTGTCTCGACAAACACTACAAATGTTGAAAAAACCGGATCATTAATACATGCTCCAAAAACAAATATTATGTTAAATAATAAATATGGATTCATAGGTCCTTCTTTTGCACTATTCTTTACGAAACAATTTGTACAAGATGTTGGTACATTTGATGAAGACTTAGGTGTTGGATCTGGAACAATTTATGGAGCTGGTGAAGAAACCGACTTCGTACTGCGCGGTATGAAAAATGGATATACCGGACTATTTAGAAAAGACTTATTCGTATACCATCCCGTAAAAGAAGAAGTGATTAATGAGCAATCATTAAAAAGAGCCATTTCCTATGCCGGCGGTTTCGGGAGAGTTATTCGTTTACATTATGGCTTCCCTTACTTTTTACGTGCAGTTGCAGCTGCTGCATTCCGTATAACACAAAACATTTCAAACGATAAACGTAAATTCCATGCAAATCGCTTAAAAGGAATCGTTCGAGGATATTTTAAATAGAAAAAAAGAAGAGCGCCGTTCAATATTAGAACAGTTTACTCTTCTTTTTTTTATCTAGTTTCCCTCTTCAAAAACGAAATAGTCTCCTTTAATCCATCGCAATAAGGTGTCATTGGTATTTTACCAATATAGTTCTCATATTTTTCTCCACTCAATATAACTGGCTCTTCTATCAAATACAGCATTTCTACAAACTCCTTCATTTGTTTATCAAATAGGCCAAGCATTCTAATCATACGTTTTTTTACAGTCATTATAGGCTTTGTGTATCCAGTTAATTCTCTTATATACCCAATCATCTCTTCTCCTGTAATTACGCCACATCCTGGTATATTCCAGTTTTGTCCGTATGCATCATCACATAATGCTAGTTCAACAATAGCATTAGCTCCATCTGGCGTATAAATATATTCCCTTGCAATCCCTTTATCCCCAACAAAGCTAGATATTTTATTTTTAAGAACACCTTGTAGTGTATGATGAACAAGTGTACTTTCCGCATTCGGGCCATAAAAATCTGGAAAATGAGCAATAAGTACTGGTACCCCAGCCTGTTTCGCCATCAATTCAAGTTGCAAACGAATTTTCCCCTTCTTTGTATGTGGATTCTTTTCATCCTCTTCCGTTACCTTCTCTCGCCCCTGCCTTCCATACCCATAAATGTTATCTACCATCGCTAATTTAGCACCGTAATATTTCGTTGTTTCTAATATATTCTTTAGTAACTCCGGTTGTTTGGTCTCCCAGTCTGAATATGGAATATTTACAGCATGAAATATAACATTTACACCTTTTGCAGCTTCCATTATATTTGCTCGCTTAAATACATCTCCCGCTATTATGTGTACTCTTTCCTCATCGTAAAATAACTTTTCTAGTTTCTCCTTATTTCTCGCAAAAGCAACTACATCAATCCCTCTCCTACATAACTCCTTTGTAATTGCATACCCCATTGCTCCAGATGCCCCCAATACTAGCGCCTTTTTCATCATCATATCCTCCTTTTAATTAACCACTGTTCAATTAATGTTAAAAAGAAAATCACTTACATAAGAAGCGATTTTACAATGAAGTCCACATGTGCATTAGCCAAATTTCGTACATCTTCAAACGTTTGAACATTTCTACAATAATGTGAAACAAACCCATGTAATGATAAAAAAACAGACCATATAGTCATTATACTTACCTTCTCATTACATAAGGAAGATACAACATTAGCAAACTTGTTATAACTGGCATTTGGCTCATTTGCTAGACATTCTTTTAATTCTTCATCTTTAATCAAAAACATAATTTCATAATGACTTTGATTTCGTAGACCAAATTCAATAAAACCCAATAAAACGGCTTTTAATTGCTCTTCTCTCTGTAAATTTTGAGCAATCGTTTCATCCAATTTTTGATCCAATAATTGAAAATCTTGCTCAACCATCGCATAAAAAAGTTCTGCTTTATTTTTAAAATGATAATAAATTGAACCATGGCTATACCCTAGTTCTCCCGCAATCTTACGCATTGAAGTATGCTGATACCCTTGTTTTATAAATAAATCTCTCGCTGCATTTATAATCATTTCTCTTGTTAACTCTTGTTTAACCGCTCTTCTTGGTGACATTTTTTATACCTCACACTTTAATTAACCACTGTTCAATTACATTATATTCCTTTTTTAAAAATATGCAACCCTATTCTTGTAAAAATATACATTTCGAAAGGATAGCATTATATACAAGAATTTAGTATCATGATTCAAGATACTATTTTGAAATGGACGGGGGACAATATGAGCTTATTAACAGTTGAAAATTTAGGTCATACATTTGGTGATCGCACACTATTTAAAGACGTATCAATGCGTTTATTAGCAGGTGAACATGTTGGATTAGTTGGCGCAAATGGCGTTGGTAAATCAACATTTATGAATATTATTACTGGACAACTTATCCATGACCAAGGACGCGTAGAGTGGACACCTGGTACAGATTACGGATATTTAGACCAGCATACAATCTTAACACCTGGCAGAACAATTCGTGATGTTTTAACAGATGCATTCCTACCTTTATTTGAGAAAGAAAAAGAACTCAATATCGTTACAGAAAAAATGGGGACAGCTACACCAGAAGAATTAGAAGAACTTCTTGATCAAATGGCAGAAATTCAAGATGCACTTGAAGCAGGCGGTTTTTATTTACTAGATATTAAAATCGAAGAAGCAGCACGAGGCCTTGGAATTGATGCAATTGGTTTAGATCGTGATGTTTCTGCACTAAGTGGTGGACAACGTACAAAGGTATTGCTTGCAAAACTTTTACTTGAGCAGCCAGAAGTATTATTACTGGATGAGCCGACTAACTATTTAGACGTTGAACACATTCAATGGTTAACAAATTATTTAAAAGAATATCCACATGCGTTCCTTTTAATTTCTCATGATACGGAATTTATGAACAAATGTGTTGATGTTATTTTCCATCTAGAATTCTCAAAAATGACGCGTTATACAGCGACGTATGAGAAGTTTTTAGAGCTTGCAGAAATCAATAAAAATCAACATTTAAACGCTTATCAAAAACAACAAGAATTCATCAAAAAGCAAGAAGATTTCATTGCGAAAAACAAAGCTCGTTATTCTACGACAGGCCGCGCAAAAAGCCGTCAAAAACAGCTTGATCGTATGGAGCGTATTGATCGCCCAGAAACAGCGATTAAACCAGAGTTCTCTTTCAAAGAATCTCGTGCAAGCAGCCGCTTTGTCTTTGAAGGAGAGAACGTAGAAATTGGTTACACACATCCGTTATTACCAAAATTAACAATGACAATTGAACGTGGTGAGAAAATTGCAATTGTTGGATGTAATGGTGTTGGTAAATCAACATTACTAAAAACAATCTTAGGTAAAATTAATCCATTAAGTGGGAAAACAAGCCTTGGTGACTTCTTAACACCAGCCTACTTCGAACAGGAAGTAAAAGCTGATAACATAACGCCTATTGACGCCGTATGGAATACATTTCCAAGTTTAGACCAACATCAAATTCGTGCTATGTTAGCGAAATGTGGTTTAAAAAATGAACATATTACTCGTCCACTAAACCAATTAAGTGGTGGAGAACAAGCCAAAGTTCGTTTATGTAAATTAATGGGTGAAGAAAGTAACTGGTTATTATTTGATGAGCCGACAAACCACCTTGATGTTACAGCGAAAGAAGAATTGAAAAAAGCAATGAAAGCATACAAAGGAACAATCCTTCTTGTATGCCACGAACCAGACTTTTACCAAGATTGGATAACGAAAGTTTGGAACGTAGAAGAATGGGCGCAAGCTAGTAATTAATAAAAAGGTGAACCACAGTGGTTCACCTTTTTATTACTATGGATGGATTTATCCATTTCATGTGATTTTTATATGATAATACCCTGCTAACCTCAATCGAAAATCTTTGAAATTAGCATATGATTTCAAGTTCGCTAGCATTCCTTGAATCACTGGTATTCTTGGATTTGGCAACCTCATTTCGGCTTCCAAAACATCTAGTGTAACTAACAATTCATCATTTTCTAACTGATCTGCCAATGTGCGTTTAAACATAATAATTTCCTGTAAAAAATGTTCCTTTGCTTGCTCTTTAATAAGCTCTGAACTACCAAATAATTGGTTCATTTGCTCTTCCTGCAAAACGGGTATGTCCTCAGAATATACAAGCCCCTCTACAAGATCATCTATTCTCTTTAAAATAAATGTAGAGACGTGAGGTATATCAATTTCAGCTACATTAAAAATAATTAATTCTAAATAACTTCGGCATATCCCCTCTACCATAAACACAAGGTCTAATACATATGGAATAACCTTTTCACCATAAATAGATAATAAGCTATTTCGATAAAAGGCATGCGACTCTAACTTCATTTTCATCATAAAAGCTTCTACTTCTTTATTAAACGGGATTGCATTTTCTCTCGCAAGTATAATAAGAAATTCCTTATGTTCTTGGACATCATTAAACTGGCAATACAATTGCTTTTCAAACTTTTCACGTGGTAGCAAAGATTCTTCATCAATAGCCATCGTCTTGTTGTAGATTTTGTCATAATAATATTGAATTGTCGCTAATAACAATTCATCTTTTGATTTGAAGTATAAATAAAATGCTCCCTTCGATATTCCACACGCTGTTACGATTTCTTGCACTGACGTTGCATTCATACCCTTAGTTGCAAATAACTTTATTGCCATTTCGATAATTAAACGTTCTTTTTCTTTCATTTTTTCTCTCTCCTATTTATTCAAAAACGCTTATACCCACATTATAAAATTCTATCATAACATTACAATTTTTTTCATTTTACCATACCATGCTTTTCTATTGACTACTGACCGCGCAGTCAGTTATATTATGTATTAGACTGACCAGTTGGTCAATGTTAATTATAAAAAGGAGTGCAAACATGAACAAAATTATTAACTTTTCGTTAAAAAACAAGTTCGCAGTTTGGCTATTAACCATTCTCGTTACCGTGACAGGGATTTATTCTGGACTTAATATGAAACTAGAAACAATCCCTGACATTACAACACCTGTTGTAACAGTAACAACGGTTTATCCTGGTGCTACACCAGCGGAAGTAGCCGATAAGGTATCAAAACCGATGGAACAGCAACTGCAGAATTTAAGCGGCGTCAATGTTGTCAGTTCTTCCTCTTATCAAAATGCCTCTTCTATTCAAGTAGAATATGACTTTGATAAGAATATGGAGAAAGCTGAAACCGAAATTAAAGAAGCACTTGCGAATATAAAATTACCAGAAGGCGTGCAAGATCCAAAAGTTTCCCGAGTAAACTTTAATGCCTTTCCTGTTATTTCATTAAGCGTAGCAAGTAAAGATGAATCTTTAGCTTCCTTAACTGAAAAGGTTGAAAAAAATATTGTTCCAGGATTAAAAGGACTTGATGGCGTTGCATCTGTTCAAACTTCGGGACAACAAGTAAATGAAGTACAACTTGTCTTTAAAACAGATAAAATGAAAGAATTAGGGTTAAGTGAAGATACTGTTAAGAATATCATTAAAGGCTCTGATGTATCTCTACCACTTGGACTCTATACATTTAAAGATACGGAGAAATCCGTTGTTGTAGATGGTAATATTACAACAATTAAAGCTTTAAAAGAAATGAAGATTCCTGCCGTCCCTTCAGCGGCAAGTGGTCAGGGTAATCCAGGGGCTAGATCTCAAGCACCACAGATGAATCCAGCTGCAGCTAATGGGATCCCTACTGTTGCATTAGAAGAAATTGCTGATATTAAGGAAGTCGGAAAAGCCGAATCTATTTCGCGTACAAATGGTAAGGAAGCCATCAGCATTCAAATTGTCAAAGCAGCTGATGCAAATACAGTTGATGTCGTAAATGCCGTAAAAGACAAAGTAAAAGACTTTGAAAAAAAATATAAAGACTTAGAAATTATCTCAACATTTGACCAAGGTGCACCGATTGAGAAATCAGTTGATACAATGCTGAGCAAAGCAATCTTTGGTGCCATCTTTGCTATTGTCATTATTATGTTGTTCTTACGAAACATCCGAACAACATTGATTTCTGTCATTTCTATACCACTTTCTTTATTAATGGCTATTTTAGTACTAAAACAGCTGGATATTACACTTAATATGATGACGCTTGGAGCAATGACCGTTGCCATTGGACGCGTTGTCGATGATTCAATCGTTGTTATTGAAAATATTTACCGACGTATGTCCCTATCAGAGGAGAAATTACGAGGAAAAGACTTAATTCGTGAAGCAACAAAAGAGATGTTTGTTCCAATTATGTCTTCAACAATTGTAACAATTGCTGTCTTCTTACCACTTGGACTTGTAAAAGGTATGATCGGTGAAATGTTCCTACCATTCGCTTTAACAATTGTGTTTGCCTTGTTAGCTTCATTACTTGTAGCGATTACAATTGTGCCGATGTTAGCTCATTCCTTATTTAAAAAGGAAAGCATGAAAGAAAAACAAGCACATCATGAAGAAAAACCAAGCAAATTAGCAAACGGCTATAAACGTGTGCTTGGTTGGGCATTAAACCATAAAATCATTACATCTAGCATCGCTGTTCTTTTATTAGTAGGTAGCCTTGCACTTGTACCAATTATCGGTGTAAGTTTCTTACCATCTGAAGAAGAAAAAATGATTATTGCAACGTATAATCCTGAACCAGGACAAACATTAGAAGACGTTGAAAAGATAGCAACAAAAGCTGAAAAACACTTCCAAGATAAAAAGGATGTAAAAACAATTCAATTCTCATTAGGCGGAGAAAACCCAATGAGTCCTGGTAAAACAAATCAAGCTATGTTCTTCGTCCAGTATGATAATGACACGAAGAACTTTGAAAAAGAGAAAGAACAAGTCATTAAAGACTTGAAAAAGATGACAGGAAAAGGTGAATGGAAAAGCCAAGACTTCGGGACTAGTGGCGGTAGCAATGAAATTAAGCTATACGTATACGGAGATAGTTCAGAAGACATCAAACCTGTCGTTAAAGATATTCAAAGTATCATGAAGAAAGAAAAAGACTTGAAAGATGTCGACTCTAGTATTGCAAAAACATACGCAGAATACACATTAGTCGCAGATCAAGAAAAACTAAGTAAAATGGGGCTAACCGCTGCCCAAATTGGAATGGGACTTTCTAATCAACATGATCGCCCTATTCTTACAACAATTAAAAAAGATGGTAAAGATATTAACGTTTATGTAGAAGCAGAAAAACATGATTATGAAACAATTAATGATTTAACAGACCGCAAAATTACAACACCACTTGGCAACGAAGTAGCCGTTAAAGATGTTATGACTGTAAAAGAAGGTGAAACTTCCAATACAGTAAAACATCGCGATGGACGTGTTTATGCTGAAGTAAGTGCAAAATTAACATCCGATGACGTTTCAAAAGCATCTGCTGCCATTCAGAAAGAAGTCGATAAAATGGATCTTCCCTCTGGTGTAGATGTTACCATGGGCGGCGTTACAAAGGATATCCAAGAATCATTCCAGCAACTTGGTTTAGCGATGTTAGCTGCGATTGCCATTGTATACTTCGTCCTTGTCGTTACATTTGGCGGTGCCCTTGCACCACTCGCAATTCTATTCTCGCTACCATTTACAATTATCGGTGCCCTTGTTGCACTCTTAATCTCTGGTGAGACATTAAGCGTATCAGCGATGATTGGTGCCCTTATGTTAATCGGTATCGTTGTAACGAATGCTATCGTGCTTATCGACCGTGTTATTCATAAAGAGCGCGAAGGCCTATCAACGCGCGAAGCATTATTAGAAGCTGGCGCAACACGCTTACGTCCAATTCTAATGACTGCAATCGCAACAATTGGCGCTCTTATCCCACTTGCACTAGGATTTGAGGGCAGTGGATTAATTTCTAAAGGCCTTGGAGTAACGGTAATTGGTGGATTAACAAGTTCAACATTATTAACACTCCTTATCGTTCCAATTGTGTATGAAGTACTCAGCAAATTTAAAAAGAAAACTGTAGAATAAAAAAATAACCTCGCGCGCAGCGAGGTTATTTTTTATTTCCAAACAAAATGAGAAAATCTCCATAGCCTTCTTTTTCTAATTCCTCTTTCGAAATAAAGCGAATTGCCGCTGAATTAATACAATAACGGAGACCATTTGGACCTGGTCCATCTGGGAATACATGACCAAGATGAGAATCTCCTTCCTTACTTCTTACTTCCGTACGCGTCATATTGTGACTAACATCCAGTTTCTCTTTTACACTAGCTGACATAACCGGCTTTGTAAAACTTGGCCATCCGCATCCGCTATCAAATTTATCTAAAGAAGTAAATAGTGGTTCACCGGAAACAATATCTACATAAATGCCTTCCTCTTTATGATCCCAATATTCATTTTGAAAAGGCGGTTCTGTACCATTTTCTTGCGTTACATAAAATTGCATATCTGTTAATCGTTCTTTTAAGTGCGCATTATCTTTTGGCCAATGTTTTTTAATAAAAGCATCCCGACCTGATCCTTGACGGTATAATTCATAACGGAAAGCATTCTTCTTGTGATAATCTTGATGATACTCTTCAGCTGAGAAGAACGTAGTAGCCGGAAGAATTTTTGTAACAATTGGTTTAGAAAAACGACCGCTCTCAGCAAGTGCCGTTTTTGAATCTTCTGCTTGTTCACGTTGCTTCTCACTATGATAAAAAATTACAGTTTCATAAGAATGTCCGCGATCATGAAATTGACCGCCAACATCTGTTGGATCAATCTGTCTCCAATATATGTCTAGTAATTTTTCATATGGCATTTTATTTGCATCGAATGTAATTTGTACCGCTTCATAGTGCCCTGTCGTTTCTGAGCATACTTCTTTATATGTTGGATTCTCTTTATGCCCGCCCGTATAACCTGAAACAACCTTAATGATTCCTTCCATCTCTTCAAATGGTGAAACCATACACCAGAAACACCCTCCAGCAAATGTAGCAAGCTCTACTTTTTTATTTATAGTCAATTTGCATCACCTCACTATTTATTCCGCCTTAACGGGCAGTAAGCCCCCACCTCAAGGTTCAGATAGAAATAAGGAAGGTAGGTGGCTGATCAACTGCCCGTAAAAGTCTGATTGGTTCAACTAATAATCAGTGGGGGATGAAGAAAATCCCCACTGATTAAAGTTTCACTTTATTCTTTCTACAGTATGGCATATAAAGATAGACAATATGAAAGAAAAAGCATCGGCGCCCGATGCTTTTTCTACTTTATTATTCAGCAAGATCCATTTCTTTTTCATCACTCGTTACATCCAACACATCTAATAAAAACATAAAGATTGGGATACCGATAATCAGTCCCCATACACCTAAAAAGTGTTCTGAGAAAATTAATACCATAAATGTATAGAAAATCGGTAAATTAGTTTTTTGCGACATAAATTTAGGATTTAAGACATAACTTTCAAGTGCATGAATAACACCAACAATTATTAAAATATACACTACATAAGTAATGCTACCAATATTATAAGCAATCATACAAAGTGGAACGAGCGAAATGATTACACCAGCTACCGGAATTAAACCAAGTAAGAAAATCATTAGCGCTAATCCGAGTAATTGTGGAAATCCTAAAATCCATAACGCAATCACTGATAAGATACAATTAACAATTGCAATTAGAAATTGCGCTTCAATTACTTTTCCAAATGAACGAGCAAACTTCTTTCCAAAATATTCAATTTCGTTATAAAAAATTGCAAGTCTACTCTCTTTAAATTTCGCAGTAAAAGCTACAATACGAGCTTTTTCAAGTAAGAAGAACAAACTTAAAATGAGTGAAAGTAAAAATTGCAAACCAAATTTCCCGACATTGGCAATAGACTTATAAAGAATATCTACACCTTGCCCCACATATTTGGAAAGCTCCATATGGTTAATAGCATTAATTGAAGCCTTTATAATCTCATTATCAGGTGGATTTTTAAGGAACACATTGAACTGGTAGATCAATTGTGAAATTTGTACCGTTAATACCGGTAGATATTTAAATAATGTAATGGAGATCCCACCAACTAACAGTACATATAAGAATGCTATAATAATTTTCCGATTAATCGGCATAAAGTTATTTAATTTCCGAGAAATAAACTTTTGGAATCGATCCATTAAATACGTAAAAATGAACGTAATTAAAATTAAATTAAACATACTTTTTAGCCCGTATAACATAAGGGCTAGTAAGAGTAATACAAGTAACCTCTGAAATCCTTTGCTTTGAAACAGGTTTTTCATTTGCATAATCGACGAGTGATCTCTCCTGTCCTATAAAGTGAAACTTTAAAAAGTGGGTTTTCTCTATCTTCCCCCTATTATCCTCCCTCATAAATCGGGCTTTCCCAGGCAACTTATTCTCTACTTAAATTTTTTGCTGACGCTAGATTTAAGCTCTAGATATTACTGCCTGTTAACGTGTAATAAATCCTGTTACTTTCTATTTTACAATACAATCATCCTTTTCAGAACGCATTCTATAAAGTATTAATGAAGATTTAAGGAAAATTCTTTTTTTCTCGTATAAAAATAGGTCTTACCATTACTGTAACACAAAAAGCGAGCTATCAATAGAAATCTGTTCTACTAACAGCTCGCTTTTATACTTTTTATAAATTATATTCCGTTAACCGATAAATGGCATAACTATCGGAATAACAACTACTGTTACAGCAATGCTTGCCATCACTGCTTCTTAAATACGAAGCAGCTTTTTGAGTTCCTTTGCATATGTCCGACTTACCGGTACTTTGGAAGTATCTTTCATAATCAAATTATAAGTGGAATTAAACCAAGGCTGTATTTCTGAAATATGATTGATATTCGCAATAAAACTACGATGAACGCGCATAAAACTTGTTTGTGGTAATTTTTTTTCTAAAATAACAAGTGTATCATGTGTTACATATGTTTCTCGAATCGTCTTTACAGTTACTTTCCCATCAACGAGCCCTACATAAACGATGTCTTCAATATTCACAAGTACAATAGATTCCTCTATTGGCAACGCAAGCTTATGCATCTCAGCAGTTACGTCTGGTACCTTCACGTCTTGCTTTTTCTCTGTTTCACTTTGCTTTCGTTTCTTATATTTTTTCAGCGTCTGTGCAATTCGCTCTTCATCAAATGGTTTTAAAATATAGTCTAACGCATCCACTTCGAATGCTTGCAGCGCATATTGATCATACGCTGTTGCAAAAACAATGGCCGGCGGGTTCTTCATTTTCTTTAATATATTTGCAATCTCAAATCCATTATCATCTGAAAGCTGAATATCTAAAAAAACAAGATCCGGTTTACTACCCATCAGCTGTTCTAATGCATCTTCTACACAATCTGCTTCCTCAATTACGTCAACTTCCTTTGTTCGTTGTAATAGATACTTCAACTCATCTCTTGCTAACATCTCATCATCTACTACTAATACCTTTAACACTACTTCCTTCCTCCCTTACACTTTGAATCGGAATTGCAAAGAAGATCTCTGTTCCTTTTTCTAGTTCACTCTTAATATGAAGTATTGTTCCCTTCCCAAATAACCCTATTAATCGCTCATTGATGTTATATAAAGCTGTTCCCGTTCCTTTTTTTGATGGTACAACAGCTCTTCCTAATTGCTCTAAGCGCTCTTGTTCAATTCCCTGACCATTATCTTTCACTTTAAAGTGAACCATGTTCCCTTTAGCATGAGCATAAATCTCTACCTGACAAATAGGTTGTTTTTTCGGAAAGGCGTGACGAAGTGCATTTTCCACTAATAACTGTAATACAAATGGTGGCAATAAAACTGTCTGTAATCCTTCTTCAATATACGTTTTCACCTCATATTTATTTGGGAACCGTGCTTGTTCTAATGATAAATATGCATGTACATGATTCAGCTCTTGCTCTAATGGAATAAGTAACTGACGTGCTCCCTGTAAATTACAGCGAAAATAAACGCTAAGTTGTAATAACAGCTTCCTTGCCTTTTCTACATCTGTGCGGCATAAAGCTGATACTGTATTAATCGCATTAAATAAAAAGTGCGGATTGATTTGTGCTTGCAATGCCTTTATTTCTGCATCTTGAAGTAATTTACTTTGTAGTTCTGCCTCGCCTAACTCAAGCTGTGTAGAGAAAATCTTTGCTAATCCTTCTGCTAATTCCTCTTCTACACGACTTAATCGGTTCGGGTTTTTAAAATACAGCTTTAATGTCCCAATTGTATTCCCATGTGACGTTAACGGAATAACCACCGCTGCTTGTAATGGGCAACCTTCATGCTGACACTTAATAGCCACCCTCGATTTCGCTTTCATTATTTTCCCTGTGTTTAACACTTCTTTTGATAGTCCTGTAATTAGGCTATGAGAAGGAATATGATGATCGGATGCTAGCCCAATATGCGCTAATATTTTTTCAGTATCGGTTAAAGATACCGCATCTGTCCCTGTAAAGCGATGGATAATTTGTGCCACATGTTTACACGATTCCTCCGTTAAGCCTTGCCGAAAATAAGGAAGGGTCTTATCTGCGATACGTAGTACTTTATGTGTTTGCAACGCTCTCGCATTTTCTTCTTGGCGCAAAATAGCTTGTACCATCGAAAGTAAAATATAACTACCGAAACTGTTTACAAGAATCATAGGTAATGCGATCGTTTTCACAACATTAAAACCATCTTCTACAATAAACAAAATCATAACCATTTCTAAAGTAACAATAAAAACACTTAAAATAGCTGACATTTTAGGTGTAATGACACGATTATACTTTCGGAAAATATACCCAATATAGCCAGTAATAATTCCTGCCAAAATAGATGAAATTGCACAGCTAAGAGCTGTCGTTCCCCCAAGCATATAACGATGAATACCAGCAATAAATCCGACGCCTATTCCGATAATCGGGCCACCTAATAATCCACTAATTCCAACACCCATAATACGCGTATTGGCAATCGTACTTGATGAAGAAACACCTTGCAGCCAATTTTCATTCATAATTGTATTTCCTGCAATCTCAATTCCCGTGTAATTGCTTAGAATTGCAAATAACGAAAAAATACAAATAAGCATCAGCTTGTCTTTATATCCATCCTGTTTATGAAGAATGCGCCGAAATGTTTTAATATGTGAAAGTAAAAAACCCAATATAACAATTAATCCAACGCGCTCAATCATCATAAGTACTAAATCTAGCATCCGTGATTCATCCTCTGTTTGTTTAGTTAGTTTTATTATCGGAAAATAGTGAAGGTACCGTCAAGGAGAACACCGTATATTTCATGTGATTTTATAATATAAGGCATTTAAAATAACACATATTATTTATCTGACAACAAAACTCAAGAATACTAAAACTAAAGCAATATAATTACAGTCCTTTAACACAGCCCCGTGAGGTTGAGAAGGAAATCGGAATATAAGAAAGAACTACTCCAAAAGGAACGAAAGGGCACTTTAACAGTTGCTGAATTTGAAACACTGAAGCATATAAAAAAGTTCCCACTTTGCAAATTATTTTTAAATAACAAAGTAACAATGACAACATTCGGGCTCATTATTATGTCATTTATTCAATTGGGCTTATCACAATGCTAGTATGTGTACCGGAGACAAAAGGAAAAGTACTAGACTAAACCTAATCAAAAAAGCATTGAAATTCTTCATTTCAATGCTTTTTTATTATTTATGAAAAAAATTTGGAGTTAGAATATCATTGGGATAAGGTTTGTGATAAATATGAGTTGTAGCCGGCGATAATGGTGGAATGAGCCAGACCCAGTTTCCCGTCACAACGCGTCCACAAGCAGCTTCTTGCTTTTCAAATTGTGCAAATTGCTGCGCTGCTGTATGGTGATCAACAATACTTACTCCCTGTTTCTTGAACGAATGTAAAACAGCTATATTTAACTCTACTAACGCTTTATCTTTCCATAGTGTACCGTTTCTAGATGTATCCAGGTTCATCATTTCTGCAACAGCAGGTAGTAAATTATAACGATCATGATCTGCTAAATTACGTGCACCAATTTCTGTTCCCATATACCAGCCATTAAAAGGAGCAGCGGTATAAGAAATACCTCCAATCTCTAGACGCATATCTGAAATCATTGGTACTCCATACCATTTTGCCCCTAAAGATGCAAATGGATATTCCGGATGCTCAATCTCAACCTCTTTGACCTCTTCTTTAGGAATTCCTCTATATACAGGTTCTCGTCCATCAATAGAAAATACGAGTGGCAATACATCAAAACCTGTATCTTCCCCATGCCAACCCAGCTCCTGACAAAACGCAGTAAATGGAACTGAATGGGAATCACCAATCACTCCCATTTCTGTTTCATATCCCGCATAACGAATCAACTGATGATTATAAATTCGAATATTATTTTGTTCGCCATTATACTGCTTAAAAATTGTAATCGTTGGTTTAATTTTCCCGTTATTCGTTGCATATCGAATATGATGAATAAGTGCATTATATACACCTTCCTCATCATTCACTTCACGGGCATCTAATATATGCATTTTATTCCAAAACAATCTTCCAATACATCGATTACTATTTCTCCATGCCATACGTGCACCATGGACAAGTTCCTCAAAAGTATGCTCATACGTTCCTGTCGCTTCTACTTCCGATGCAATTTGAGTGAGACGTTCTTCTATTTGCCACTCTCTCCCTAACTCTTCATAACAAGTCGTAATAAACTTCCTTGCCTCATCTATTAATTCTTTCACTTTATTCATAAGCAATCTCCTTCTATTTCAACAAGACACTATTACTTTACAGTATAAGCAAAAAGAAGTGTAGTAACAAACCAAATCAAGCTACACCTCTAGAAGATTTAACAGCACTATTAAATGAATCTTTCGTAAGTCCCCGCGTTACAATTGTCACATCATATCCAGCTCGCAAGAGGGTTTCTACTAATCTTTTCCAAAAATCCTTGTTTCGCCTAATACTAATATCTTTTTCACATTCATCATTCCCCAGTTATTTTCATTTCTATGGCGACTGAATAAATGATTATACTTAAATTTATTACCACATAAAAAAAGAAGAGAATCCGTATAAATTCTCCTCTTAGTGTAAAACAATTATTGTACTCGATATTTAAAAATGCAATAACAAAAATATAAAATGGAAAGCACTGAAACATAAATCCATACCTGATATACAAGTTGCGTTCCCCATACTCCCATAAAATAAAGAAGAGACGGAAACGTAAGTGTTACCCAAGATTGTACAAATGCTATTCTTCCAAGGTATTGATTTATATTCTTTTTTTGTACGTTTAATACAAAAAATAAATACCAAAGAAGTGCCCACATAAACCAAGTTAGTGCATTAACGATGTCTTGAAATTGAACAAACGATACAACCATATAGAATAATGCAACAATTGCTACCCATAAGGAAAACCATCCTAGCCCATTACCACTCATACCTGTAATAAATGTGATACCTACATATAAATAAGTCAATCCAAATAAGAAAGTGGCTGCATATGAATACACAGTCCAATTACTTTGATCAGAGATCATAATAAGATAAAACGGAATTACAATTTGTAGCACTCCTACAAATAAATTAAAAACCCCTGCACTTTTTTCCTCTGCTTTTCCTAATATAACGAGACTATTTAAAAACAACACCGCACCTGAAAGTAATAATCCAACGTACCCCATATATATTCGTGTGAAAATCATATTTTTCCACACCTTAACCTCCTTATAACGTAAAATCCTACTAGTGATATTGTCCTACCCATTTCAAATTGCATACACAAGGCACAACTATTATTTCATGTGTACTAACATTTTTTATCTAAAAATAAGTCAGACTTCCTACCTTAGAACAGAAAGAAAGCCAAGGAATGCAATCACTGTATCATATAATTAAAACGTTTTCAAAATAGTATATTTCTTTCTAATAATAAATAAAATCCATTTCATATAACACACTCTGAAAACAATAACATCATCATAACAGCATTACCTCTAAAAATAAATGTCAAAGACACTGGAATAAAATTCAAAAACCTATATTATTCTCCGCCCATTTCTTTTAGAAATAAGTAGAATCAATCATTTTCCTTATAGCAAACTAACATCTCTATCATAAAATATCGTAAGCTAAAAATTTATGTTTTATGAAAGGGGAGATCATATGCCTAAACAAGTAGTCCACTCAACAGGTGTATTAACACGTGAACCCCAAACAGCTTCTATCCAAATAAATATTGTAAACTTGGATAGAAATTATGCACATTCTATTAATGTAGAGATATTAGATTGGTCCAACCATTCTAATCCAGTACAACTACCAATTCTAGTTGGAGAAAATAAAGTGGTAACTTTCCCATACTACTTGGATAGTGGAAATTTAGCAGTTTTATATGCAGATTTAGATGATAAAATTAATCTTTATGAAATTCGTATCACTCACTTCGATCATTCCAATATTATTACAAATTGCTTCGGACGCAGCTCATCTTCATCTACAGCTCAAGAAGGTGATAAAGTATATCATAAGCAACTCGTTCGAGTTCATCAAGGATATATTCCTCATCAAATCCTGTAATGAACGCGCACTTAATTGAGCAAACTTAGCATCACCTTATCTTCGGTTGATTCTAAGTTTGCCGTCCCCCATACCCTTCCTACTAAAAAGGCCACATACCTCTCGATATGTAACCTTTACATAAATAAAATTTATTAATTCAACTAAATAACATAACAATATACACATATAAAGTGGGCAAGACTACCTAATAGCACAAAAACATGAAAAATTTCATGATGCCCCATATATTTAAATTCTAGCCATTTTGGTTTTGCTCCGTAAATAAATCCACCAATCGTATAAAAAACGCCACCAATTACTAAAAACAACATACCCTCTATACTTAGATTTTCCGATAGCGGTGCAAAGAATAAAACGATTAACCATCCCATCATAAGATAAATTGCTGTTGATAACCACCTTGGACAATTAAACCAAAACATTTTAAAAACGATACCACACACAGCGGTTACATAAACTAAGACGAATAATAACAAACCATTTGCAGTTTCTAATGTAATTAAACAAAAAGGTGCATATGTGCCTGCAATTAAGATGAAAATCATAGAATGATCCAGTTTTCTAAAGAAATAAATAACACGTTCACTTGCTACAACACTGTGATACACGGTCGAAGCTGCGTAAAGAATCATCATCCCTACTCCAAATAGAATCACCGCTGAAATTGTAGAAACAGATGGCATTTTTACAGAGACTTTTACAAGCATAGCTAGTAAAGCAACAAATGATAAAACGGCACCCCCTAGATGGGTAAACGCATTAATCGGCTCCCTCACATAAGCATTCACATTAACAACTCCTCATATAATTACATGTAGTTTTGATAACTACGTGTAATTATATACACAATACATATAAAGGTCAACATTTACAATTCATTTGTTTCGTAATACCATATTAAAAGATAAAGTGTACATTATTCCTACAAAGGTGAGGGTTTATATGGAAAACATAAAGAACTTACTCGAAACATTACATTTAGAAAAAAACATTACGCTTGAAGATATCCCTAATGTGGATTTATATGTAGATCAAGTGGTTCAACTATTTGAAAACAGCTACGGTAATACAACACGAACAGAAGATGAAAAAGTGCTTACAAAAACGATGATTAATAACTACGCAAAAGGAAAATTGTTTATCCCCATAAAAAATAAAAAATACTCAAAAGAACATATGATTTTAATTAGTTTAATTTATCAATTAAAAGGCGCCCTCTCAATTAATGATATTAAAAGTGCTTTGGCAAATCTCAACGAGAAAATAATAAACGAAGATACTTTTGAACTAGACACCCTCTATAAAGATTATCTTGAACTCACAAAAATAAATGTTGAAAACTTTAAAAAAGACGTAGATAACCGATTGGCTGAGTTAAAAGCTACTACTCCATTTGAAGATAAAGAGTTGGAAAAATTCTTACTGCTAACCTCATTTGTAACAATGAGCAATATGTATAGACGCTTAGCAGAGAAATTAGTTGATGATTTAAAGAACTCTTAAACATAAAAAAGAGCCATCTATTTCGATGGCTCTTCTTCATAGAGTTTTTACTGATAGCGATCTAAAAATTCAGATATACGACGATGCACATACATTTCATTTTCTTTCTTTGTAAATCCTTTTTAATGGTCTCTTTTCGAATGGATCTCCCTATCAAAATACTTAGCTATAACATCTCTATCTGAGTTATTAATAACCATATTAATTCTTCCTTGTAAATACCCATACAACATCCAGCTCGAACACTCTCTTAATTGATTATACTTGTCCTTTTTAGCTTTAAAACATAATACCGTATAGTCTTTTCTTATTTTGTAATAGTATTTAAAGATATCATCATAATCAATAATATATGCCCTTTGAATTTGATAAAGCTCCTTTACTTCATAAATCATAATTTTATGTCTTGTTCCAAAAACGACGAATCGACTTCCTACATCTATAAGCGCTAATGGCATTACAGCATAGTCTGCTGAACACATAATTGCGCCCAAATGATGGCCGCCTGTAGCTTGTGCTTGAAATTGTAATTCGATAAATTCGTTTTCTTCTAATTCATTATTTGCCTTTTCTTCTATCTCTTTAAAATTTTCTCTAGCAATTCGTTTTCTAATATCTTTTTTCTTATTCTCCAAATTCCCAATAAGGCGCTCCCCTATTGCTTCAAATTGGGATATTTCTTGTTCATCCCACTGCTCGAAAACAATTTGATCGATACTATAGTTTTCACAATTCATAATACCCCTCCATTACTCTTTTTAATTTTTGCTTTCCCCTTGATAATCTTGTATACACTGCACTTGTACTCATATGTAGTCCTTTTGAAATATCCTCTATACTCTCATCAGCAATATACCTTCGATAAAAAATATTATGGTCTACATCATCTAGCTGATGAATTGCTTGTAAAACAAACTCTTTTTCCTCTTCTTTGAGTAATACTTTTTCTACATCTCCATCATCTTGTAGAATCAGTTGCTCTATTGTTTGTTCAATATGCTTTTGCTTAAGTTTCCTTTTATAATCTAGCGCCTTAAACTTTGCAATAGAAATAATCCAGTTCTTAAGCTGTCCTTTTTTAATTTGAAAGCTGTCTATTTTATACCAAAGTATGAGGAGAACATCGTTATAACACTCTTCAATTTCTACTCTTTCATGGCGCTCCCCTAATACACTTCCAATTACTCCATAAATCAACTTACTATATTGAAGAATCAATTGATCCAATGCTTCTGTATTTTGTTTTTTTATTTCATCTACTAATTCCCTATCATCCATATTCGCTCCCCCTTCACTTATATATACGAATGTAATAAATATATTCTTACATGATTTCCTTATTTTTCATAAAAAAACTACCCACCTGTTAGATGGGTAGTTCCATTTACTTAATCGCCTCGTGAACTTTTAACTGCTTACCTTTTATCGTCGTATTCTTCATCACTTTTAAGACAAGAGGACCTTTACCATTTAATATATCAACATAAGAAACATTATCTTGTATTGTAATAATTCCTATATCATCTGCTGTGACACCTGGGATTTTAGCAATTGTACCGACAAAATCTACCGCTCGAATCTTCTTTTTCTTCCCACCGTTAAAGTACAGCTTCATAATATCTTTATTTAACCCTACATTTTTCTCTTTTTTCATAATTGGTTTAGCGTTTATTTTTTCTTCAAAAGCTATCTTTCCTTTTGTAACATCCTCTTTTGATGGAGCATCTATTTGTAGAATCTCAAAACCAATATATTCTTCAATTTCAGTCAAGAATCTATCTTCATAAGGCGTTACGAATGTAATTGCTTTTCCACTATTACCAGCACGTCCTGTTCTCCCTGTCCGGTGTACATAACTTTCTTTTTCTAATGGAATATCATAATTAATAACATGAGTAATATTCTCAATATCAATTCCTCGCGCCGCTACATCTGTCGCAACTAAATAACGGAATTTCCCTCTTTTAAAATCATCCATTACTGCAAAGCGATCTTCTTGTACCATGCCGCCATGAATCTTATCACAAGGGTATCCAGAGCGTTTTAACTGTCTAAATACATGGTCTACATTTTCTTGTGTACGACAGAAAATAATACAGCTATCTGGATTTTCAACTGTAGTTATATCTTTTAAAAGTGAAAACTTTTCTTCCTCTCTCACATTCAAAAGACTATGTTCAATTTTATCTGTCGTAATACCAGATGCTTTAATCTCAATGTTAATTGGCGACTTCATATATGTACGAGATAAATTTTCAACGTCTTCTGGTAATGTAGCAGAAAATAGCATTGTCATTCGATTTATAGGTAATTCATCAATGATTGCTTCTACTTGATCGATAAATCCCATATTTAGCATCTCATCTGCCTCATCAATCACTAAATATTTCAGACGCTCTAAAGAAAAAGTTCCCTTTTCAATATGATCTAACACACGTCCAGGAGTTCCAACAACAATATGTGTTTTCTGCTTTAATTCTAATTTTTGACGTGCAAAAGGTGATTTTCCATAAACAGCTGTTGCCTTAATCCTTTTAAACCTTCCTATATTCGTTATATCCTCTTTTACTTGCACAGCAAGTTCCCTCGTTGGTGTAAGTATTAATGCTTGCGGCTTATTTTCTTCCCATTTGACCATTTCACAAAGTGGGATACCAAAAGAAGCTGTCTTTCCGCTTCCCGTTTGTGATTTCACAACAAGATCTTTCTTTTCTAGTGCAACTGGGATGACTTTCCCTTGAACTTCTGTTGGTTGCTCATATTTCAAGCTAGTAAGTGCTCTTACAATTTCCTTACTTAATGGGTAATCTTTAAAACTTCTTTTACTCATGTACTAACCTCATTTTGTTATATAGTATATTCTTTTATGTATTTTTCACCATTGTGTAAATATCATATGCATTATTTCATTATACTTGAATCCGCCCTCAAATCGGGATTAATATATTTCAAAATAAAAAGCAGACTTATCATTAAGTCTGCCTTCCTATCCTATACAGCTTCCTTCGTCTCCTTCAATACTTTCATATCAGAAATTGCCTCTGCATGCCTTGTTTCATCGAATTCATTTTCACTTTTTGCAACAACGATTGTAGCAATTCCATTCCCAATTAGGTTTACAATCGCTCTTCCCTCACTCATAAAACGATCGACACCAAGAAGTAATGCCAATCCTTCTAAAGGAATAACCTTTAGTGCCGCTAAAGTAGATGCTAACACAATAAATCCACTTCCTGTTACACCAGCAGCGCCTTTAGACGTTAACATAAGTACTAAAATAATAGTGATTTGCTGCCCAATTGTTAAATCGACACCAAATACTTGTGCTAAAAAGACAACTGCCATGGATAAATAAATAGACGTACCATCCAAGTTAAAAGAATAACCAGTCGGAATAACAAGGCCAACAACAGATTTTGAACAGCCATATCGCTCCATCTTATTCATCATTCTAGGAAGTACAGATTCCGAAGAACTTGTTCCTAATACAATTAATATTTCATCTCGAATAAATTTCAAATAATTCCATAAGCTAAAACCATATATCTTACAAATAATATTTAAGACAACAAACACGAATAGAAACATCGTTATATATACTGACATCATTAATTTCCCCAGTGGCACAAGCGAAGCTAGCCCAAAGTGACCGATTGTATATGCCATAGCACCAAATGCCCCAATTGGTGCTGCCTTCATTACATAGCCAATAATGTTAAAAAATACGTGTGAAAGCTTGTCTAGGAAATCAATCACCGATTTTCCCTTTTCTCCAAGTGCAGCTAGCCCAACACCAAATAAAATCGAAAAGAATAATACCTGTAAAATATCACCCTTAGCAAACGCATCAACCATATTCGAAGGAACAATATGAGTAATAAAATCAATCCAATTAATACCCTGTCCCCCGCCTTGTGTATATTTAGATACGTCTCCTTTTGCAAGTTCATTAAAGTTAAGACCTGAACCTGGCTTCATAACATTTACAACGATTAATCCAACAATAAGTGCAAATGTTGTCACAACCTCAAAATAAATAAAAGCTTTTCCCCCAACCTTACCAACCTTCTTCATATCTCCCATTTTGGCAATACCAAGTACAATTGTTAAGAAAATAATTGGCGCAATTACCATTTTTACAGCATTAATAAACGTATCGCCTATCGGCTTCATTTCTTTCCCAACACTTGGCCATATAAGCCCAACTAATACACCGAGTGCAATCGCTGTTAATACTTGAAATGTTAAATTTTTAAATAGTCGTTTCACCTTTAACTCTCCTCCCCTTCTTCACGTTTAAAAACTTTCCCATCCTTATGTTTTACATAATGATAGCGTTTCCAATAAAAGGTGAGAAGTTTATGGTCATAACGAATATTTTGGTCATTTTGGTCTCACTTTTCTACATCACGATACACATAACGATTGACTGGTCTCCCAATCCCTCCATATTGAACTGCTAAATGAATCAAACCTCTTTTTTCTAAATAATCCAAGTAGCGCCGAGCAGTAACTCTAGCTATTCCAATTGCACTTGCTACCTCCTCTGCAGAACGAGGTTCATCTTGTTTTTTTACATATTCTTCGATTTCATTCAATGTAAACTCGTTTAATCCCTTTGGCAAATTACTTGCTGTTTTCTTAGAACGTCCAGAATATAATAATAAATCCAGCTGTTCCTGCGAAATCGCCCCAGTTTCCTTCAAACTCATTCTATATCGTCGATATTTTTCTAATGCTTGTTGAATTCGGTATAGCTTAAAAGGCTTAATAATATAATCCATTGCCCCATTTTGAAGCATAAGTTTAATCGTTTCCCTATCTTTTGCAGCAGAAACAACGATTACATCTGTTTCTAACTCAAGTTTTCTAAATTCCTGTAATACCTTAATACCATCCTTTTTCGGCATAAAAATATCTAAAATAACGAGATCTGGATTCACTTTTTGAACGATGTTAATCCCCTCCTCGCCATTATTAGCAACAGCCACCACTTGAAACCCCTTTACACTTCTAATAAATTCTTTATTTACTTCCTGAACCATCGGATCGTCTTCAACCAATAGTACTTTGATTTCCTCTTTATATTTCATACAATTCCGCCCCCATCTCCATTGGAAAAGTAATGATAAAAGAAGTTCCTTCACCTTGAAAAGATGAAATGTTAATCTCTCCTCTTCCCTTTTCAACAATTTGCTTTACTAGAAAAAGTCCATAGCCTGTTCCACCAATCTTATTCACAGTAAATCCTTTCTCATACACTTTTGGTAAATGCTCCTCTTTTATTCCACATCCATTGTCCTCAATTAATATTGCACATACATCTTCAGACTGCTCAATACTAATATCAATTCTTTTATTCTCTACCTCAGTTTGCTCAAATGATCCAAAGGCATTTTCAATTAAGTTACCTAGTAATACAACGAAATCATGTTGATCCAGTTGATAAGGAAATACTTCTAAATAACTATTTTGGTCAATTACGACCTGTATCCCTAATTCCTTTCCCCGACTTACTTTGCTCAAGAGGAGACCAGCAATAGCATCATTTTTAATCGTTTCATTTAAAAAGTTTGTTACACTTCCTTGTTCTTCTGAAGTGTGGAAAGCAAGTTGCAATGCCTTATCGGCTTTGCCAAGTTGAATTAAACCTGCTATTGTATGAAGCTTATTCATATGCTCATGACTTTGTACTCGAAGTGCCTCAACAAAGGTTTTCACTCCTGTTAATTCCTCTGCAAGCTTCGTAACTTCAGTGCGATCTTGAAAGATTGCCACAGCTCCAATCAGTTCATTATCTTTCTTGATTGGTATGCGATTACTTAGAATTACCTTTCCACTTACTTTTATCTCTTCATTGTATACTGCCTGATTCCTCTCAACGATTTCTGGAAGTCTTGTATCCTTTAAGACTGTACGAATGGGCTTCCCTACAACATTTCCATCTACATGAAAAACCTGCTTTGCTTTTTCATTAAAAATAGTAATAATCTCTTGATTATCAATTGCAATCACACCCTCATTAATCGAATGAAAGGTTGCTGTTCGTTCTTCTAACATCCGTTTAATTTCATAAGGCTCTAACTGAAACATCTGTTTTTTAATATGATTAGCAAGCATCAATGAACCCATCAATCCAAATATTAAAGTTAATATGACAATAAAAGTAATTTCTTCTGCTAATCCCAGCATAATCTCCCAGAAATTCGGTATTTTATTTCCAACAACAACAACACCAATTTGATTTAAATTTTGATCCTTAATAGGCATAAAAGCACGAATTACAGTACCTATCTCTCCTTTTGCTTTTGAAAAGTAAATATGCTCCGCAAATGCCGCTTCTTCATCCGTCCCTTTTGATGGCCTTCCAATCATTTCTTTTACAGGATGCGAATATCGAATTCGCTCCATATTCATTACTACTATATAGTCTGTTTCATTAATTACTCGTATATTTTCAATAGCCGGGTTCAGTGTAAACCACCCCGTTGCTTCCTGAAGTGATTTCTTTACATCTGATAATTCCGCCACTGTCCGCGCCGTATTCATTGATCTAATTCTTAATTCTTTCTCTTCCTTTTGTTGAATATTTGCGATGATAACAATTCCACCAATGAGTAATGAAAAAATAACTACTGCATAGGATAAAATTGTAATTTTCCAGCGGATAGGCAATTGTTTCACTGTTCGTTCCCCTTTCCCCTAAAAGCACCTTTACGAATAAAAATCTTCTCGGTATGCTTACAATAACGACCCACGAGGAGGTTTAAAATGAAAAAAATAGCTACTTTTATACTCCTTTTTATTGTTTTAATTACTAGCGCGTTATTTGTAAAGTTTCAAAGTCCTTTTTCCCAAGGGAAACTTGCATATGATGATGACCAAGAAGGACTAAACAAACAAATTGTTTTCAAATTTAGTCATGTTGTAGCAGAAAATACACCTAAAGGACTTGCAGCTAGTAAATTTGCTGAGCTTGTTAACGAAAAATCAAATGGTAATATAAAAATAGAAATTTTTCCAAACGGGAGTCTCTATTCTGATATAGAAGAAATTCGCGCTTTAAAAGCTGGACAAGTTCATTTTATTGCCCCTTCTACCTCAAAACTTGGAATGTTATCTCACGAATGGGGCGTGCTAGACTTGCCATTTGCCTTTCCAAGTTATGAGGCCATTCAAGAAGGCTTAAACGGAAAAATTGGAGAGCAATTACTTCAATCCTTACAAAAAGATAAGATTAAGGGGCTTGCCCATTGGTCGAATGGCTTTAAACAAATTACTTCAAATAAAGGACCTATTTATACCCCTAAAGATATACAAGGACAATCCTTTCGCATTATGCAAAGTGATGTTATCCAATCTCAATTTGATTTATTAAAAGTTGATGCACATCAAGATTCATTTAATTCTACATATAAATTAATTGAAACTGGTAAAGTTGATGGTGAAGAAAATACAATTTCAAATATCTACTCTAAAAAATTTTATAACGTTCAAAACTATTTGACAATTAGTAATCATGGTTATTTAGGCTATGTTGTAATGATGGATCAAAAAACGTGGAATCAACAAACGGAAAAAACGAAGCAAATATTACTTGAAGCAATGAGAGAAACAACCGAATGGAACAACCATCAATCCATCCGAATGAATGAAAAACAACTTGAACTTATTAAACAAAACTCATCCATCCAAATTCATACACTAACTGATGTAGAAAGAAAAGAATGGGAAGAAGCATTATCTCCTATATACGAAGATCTTACTCCTACAATTGGAGAGCAATTGGTAAATGATTTAAAAGAATTAAAAGAGAAATATCAAGTCCTTGAAGATAATAAATAACAAAAAAAGAAGGAGATTTTAAGCACCTTTCTTTTTTTGTTATTCCATTATTATATTTCAAAATATTATTTGACATTATCAATTAAACTTTAGTCATATATCTTTCAAAAACGAACAATATAAAGATAAAACAACAGATTAATTCGGTATTATTTATGATATTTTAAAATTCCACCCCTATATTTGATAAATAAACACTAAAATCTTTGACTTAATAAAAAAAATAATGTACATTATTTTTTGGACGAACATTTTCTTTTACTAAGGAATAAAATATTCGTATTTAGGGGTGTAATCTATGGAAAAAGTATTCGACTATGAAGATATTCAATTAATTCCTGCAAAATGCATAGTAAATAGCCGTTCTGAGTGTGATACAAGTGTGACTTTAGGAAAACATACATTTAAATTACCTGTCGTACCTGCAAATATGCAAACAATTATAGATGAAAAAATCGCTGTATATTTAGCGAAAAATAGATATTTCTATATCATGCATCGTTTTGAGCCAGAGAAGCGTATCTCTTTCATTAAAGATATGCACTCTCGTGGATTAATCGCATCTATTAGTGTTGGCGTTAAGGAAGAAGAGTACGAATTTGTACAACAATTAGCAACTGAACAGCTTTCTCCTGAATATATTACAATCGATATCGCACATGGGCATTCCAATGCGGTAATAAAAATGATTCAACACATTAAAACACATTTACCTGAGAGCTTTGTTATCGCAGGAAATGTGGGGACTCCAGAAGCAGTAAGAGCACTAGAAAACGCTGGTGCTGATGCAACAAAAGTAGGAATCGGACCTGGTAAAGTATGTATTACAAAAATTAAAACAGGCTTTGGAACTGGTGGCTGGCAATTGGCTGCACTTCGCTGGTGTGCAAAAGCAGCTAGCAAACCAATTATTGCTGACGGCGGTATTCGTACCCATGGTGATATAGCTAAATCAATTAAATTTGGTGCAACTATGGTTATGATTGGTTCATTATTTGCTGGACATGAAGAATCTCCAGGGGAAACAATTGAAAAGGATGGGAAGCTCTACAAAGAATACTTTGGTTCAGCTTCAGAATTCCAAAAAGGTGAAAAGAAAAACGTAGAAGGTAAAAAAATGTTTGTCGAGCATAAAGGATCTTTAGAAGCTACATTGATTGAAATGGAACAAGATCTTCAGTCGTCTATTTCTTATGCTGGTGGAACGAAATTAGATGCAATCCGTACTGTAGATTATGTTGTCGTAAAAAACTCAATCTTTAATGGTGATAAAGTATATTAAGCTCTATTTGCCCTTTAAGGGGAATAAATATTGATTATTATAGAAAAAAATGAGCAAGTACCTTATTTCGTACTTGCTCATTTTTCTTATGCGATCTCATTTCTTATTTTCCAAACCTTTTACGATATCCACATTTTCTACATAATTCCTCTACAGCCACTCTACGCGAAAATCCATCTACAATATTTTTTGCTCTATCCCCTTCGATAATCTCAGAGAATGAGGCCTCATTAATATTTCCAAGATTAATGATTCCCTCACCATCTAAGCAACAAGGAATGACAGTTCCGTTTGCTAAAATACCAGCTTGATTTCGAAGACCATGACAGAAGCCCTTTCCATCATCCTCTTCTTCATGCAAGGCCGGCCATTGAAATTCGTAATCTTGATTAATAAAAATGCGATCTGCAATTTTCACGCCACTTCCTGGTGTGATCTTCTCTTCAATTTTGTATGGTAAATCAAATTCTTTCTCAATAATTTCCAACAATTGTCTGTTTCTTTGTATTTCAAGATTCGTCTTATTGTCTTGTGTCAGGTTCCATAGTCTCAGCGAAACAATTAATTCTGATTGACTCGTTGCTTCTTTAATAAAGGAAAGGATGCTTCTTACATATCCTTCTTTATCTTCAGATCCTGGATGCCCATCAAAACTATGAAGTGAAAAATTCATTTGTCTTAATGCAGGTTTATTTAATAATTTATGTCTCTTTTTATGAATTAACGTTCCATTTGTTGTAATATTAACTTTAAACCCTTTTTCATGACTTAAGTCCAGCAATTGGTCTATTTTAGGATGGAGCAATGGCTCTCCCTTTACATGTAAATAAATGTAGTCTGTGTGAGGTTTAATTTGGTCTAATCTCTTAGAAAAATCCTCCACAGAAAGAAATTGCTTCTGCCGTTCTGTTGGCGGACAAAAGCTACATGCAAGATTACATACACTTGTAATCTCTAAGTAAAACTTCTTAAACTTTTTCAACCTCAATTCCCCACTTCTTTAACTACTTAGAACAAAATAAAATATTGTTCTATCAATATTACAGCACAATTTTTTATAAATAGAAACATACTTATTCAAGGAAACTAATTTTACCATTTTCTCTGTTTGAAAGCATATGATTTTACTTATCTTACTATAATTTAAACAAATAATTCTTCTAATTATTATAAAATATTAAAAAGGCCATCTGGGATTTTTAATTAGGAAGGTTCCTTTGGGGAATCTAGCTTTTATTTGTTGAACATTTACGATGTGAGCACGAAATATAATGGGCACAAAAAAAGAGTCTGGATTCAGGCTCTTTTTTAAACTATTGTTTAACTTTTTTAAATTTAGATATAACAAAACTAATGATACTGATAGTTAAAAATGCATAACCCATTGGTAGTAAATAAAACGGTTCTACAAGAACACCATTTGCTGCAACTGTAGATTCAGCACTAAGAATGTTATAACTAATTAAACATCCCATTCCTAAGATCAGTGGTATTAAAGTTACAATATATTTTTTCATTGTGAAACCTCCTTGGGTAAGAATTGTTTGATATAAAATAAGTACTTTATGGTTAGAATTATAATCTTCACATACAGTTAGTACTATTTAAAAACATGACAAAAAGCTTACAAATTTGTAAGCAAGGAGGTTTATGCGGGGGGCGTGACAGAGTCTTCATAAGCCGCACAATATAATCCAACAAAAATATAAAAAGTATAGTCACAATGAAAGGTCATTCAACGAGATTGAGAATGTACTGTTCACTTACGAACATTCTTCGCTGGTATCACACGTAGATAAAACATTGGAATTTTTAAGGATTTATAAAGCAACCCAAATACTTTAAATAAACGATAGAAAACAATATATAGAACAAAAATTACAAGAACCTGCTATTAAAGAAGTTTTGTTTAATAAAGTTTTTGATACTCTTTCTGCTTTTTCAAAATTTCCACCTACACTGCCTGTAGAAAAACACAAATATTTCACACATACATTCGTATATCATTCTGACAAAATAGAAAAAAGAAGCACCGAAGATATTGTTTTATTCTTTGATACTTCTTCCTCAAATAACTATGTGCTTATTTATGATACGGTTCTCCACGATTAATCCGAAATGCCCGATACACTTGCTCTAAAAGCACCAATCTCATCAGCTGATGCGGCAATGTCATTTTCGAAAATGAAAGTGATTCATTAGAACGCTTCATCACTTCTGAACTAAGTCCAAGTGATCCCCCAATGACAAATGCTACTTTACTTTTTCCATATGTAGCAAGACGATCTAGATTCGCTGCAAATTCTTCTGATGACTTTTGTTTTCCTTCAATTGCTAATGCAATAACATGTGTATCATCTGAAATTTTATCTAGTATACGTATCCCTTCTTTTTCTTTTACAATTAACATTTCTGCTTCACTTAAGTTTTCTGGCGCTTTTTCATCCGGCAATTCAATAACTTCTACTTTTGCGTACGCAGAGAGTCGTTTTAGGTATTCTGCAATACCTTGTTTTAAATATTTTTCTTTTAATTTTCCGATTGAAATAATCGAGATATTCACACGTATTCCCCACCTTACAAACACGTTATCCACAAAACTTATCCACATATCCACACCCGTTACCCACATATTGTGTGAGAATCTGTGTTCGATACAACATATGTCGCCTTGTTTTGACAAAATTCACATGTTTTTTGATCTTTTTCTGAGTTATCCACACTGTTGATAATTGGCGCTACTTCACATTCATCCACAATGATATCTAACGCTAATTCTACATGTTCTAAACAACAAGGTAGCTTCATATTTTTCACCTCACTATTTCACAATAGAAAACAGGAGGACGCCCTCCTGTTTTCTTAATAGTTTTGACTGCCTAATTTAACCGTTGTTGTTGCTCGTTTTGTACCACGATAAAACGTCAGAGTCATCTTATCGTCAATCTTTTTATTATATAATACCGTTCGGAAACCGATAATATCATGTATTGTCTTTCCATCAACAGCCACAATTACATCATGTTCCCTGAGTCCTGCATTTGCACCAGGCGATGGGCTTTTCACATCCAAAATACAAACACCCTCCGTTACACTACTTGGTAAATGCAATGTTTCAGACCAGTAATAATTCGGAATTTCATTTAAAGATCTAAGTTCAACCCCAACATAAGGTCTCCTTACTTTCCCATGCTTTTCAAGCTCATTCATAACAGGAACTGCTCTTGTAACTGGGATGGCAAGTCCGATCCCTTCTACTTCTTTTGCTGCAATTTTCATCGAGTTGATTCCAATTAGTTGCCCTGCCGCATTTACAAGTGCACCACCACTATTCCCTGGGTTGATAGCTGCATCTGTTTGCAATACTTCTACTTGCCAATCATAATGCCCATCTTGATCTAAGTCTACAGGAACAATTCGCTCATTTGCAGAAATAATCCCTTGCGTTACTGTTCCAGAAAACTGTAATCCAAGTGGGTTTCCAATTGCAATTACTGCTTCTCCACGACGAACCGTATTAGAATCCCCTATTTCAATAACTTTCTTTACAGGTTTTGCATCTATCTCTAAAACCGCTAAATCTGTAACTACATCACTACCTAATACTTTACCAGGAACCTTTCTACCATCGCTTAAGCTCACTTCAATACGATTCGCCCCTGCGACAACATGATGATTTGTCACAATGTAAGCATGACCATTTGTTTTCTTATAAATTACACCTGATCCTGTCCCAGCTTCCGCATCTGCTTCTGAAAAATTATCACGTTGTATATTAATAACACCAACAACAGCTTCCGATGCACGATCAACAGCATCTACAAAACCAGAGTGGCTCACTGTTTGTGATTGCTTTCCTACCATGTTCCCTTCACTGGCCTCAGCTTGCTCTAAGGGACCGGTTTCAGATTCAGAAAATAAAGGGGCTCCAAATGCAAACAATGAAGCCCCTACAATTGTTCCCGCTATACTAGAAATAACGATACTTTTGCGCTTCTTTTTCCCTGTTCGTTTCATACGGAATTCTTCTTCATCAATAAAGGACATACTTGTTCACCAATCCTTCCGAAAACAACTATATTCTCCTTTATTGTTTACTAAAACCAAGAATTATACGTATTGAATTTTCGTTGGTGCCTTTGGATCTGTATCATGTATCTCAAATGCTTCTCCAACTGCGAAACCTTTTTCCTCTAACACCTGCGCAACAGACATACGTGCTAATTCTTTCATATTATTATCTAAACTCAAATGGGCTAAATAAATGTGTTTCGTTTCATCTGTGATAACATCCGTCATTGCAAGCGCGGCATCTTCATTAGAAACGTGACCCACATCGCTTAAAATGCGTCGTTTTATACTCCATGGATAACGTCCCATACGAAGCATTTCCACATCATGATTACTTTCAAACACAAATGCATTTGCTCCTTTAATGATACCTTTCATACGATCACTCACATAACCCGTATCTGTAATAAGAGCCAGTTTTCTACCATTATGATGAAATGCATAAAACATTGGCTCTGCAGCGTCATGAGAAACGCCAAATGATTCCACTTCAATATCTCCAAATGTTTTTACATCACCAATTGAGAAAACAAATTTTTGATCGGTTGGAATGTTACCAATTAAATGCTCCATAGCACTCCACGTTTTTTCATTTGCATACACAGGTAACTGATATTTACGTGCTAAAACGCCGAGACCTTTAATATGGTCACTATGCTCATGCGTGACAAGAATACCCGATATATCTTGTATGTCTAGTTCAGCTTGCCTAAATAAAGCTTCTGTCGCTTTTCCACTCAAGCCTGCGTCAATGAGCAATTTTTGTTTCTCGGTCCCTACATATAGCGCATTTCCTGTACTGCCGCTTGCAAGCACACTAAAATGCAAACTCATTTCTGCTCACTCCATTATTTTTTCATTTTCCTTTTCTTTCCCTAACTTAATAACTTGTCCTTCAATAGCATTCACAAAATAATCTACTTTTCGATCTGTTTTTAAATTCCATGTCGGAGCAAGCACTTGCATATTAGAAGCAGAAGATGTAACGAGAGTCGCATATCCAATCTGCGCTTCTTTAAAATGCGTATTTTGTTTTATTTCATTCTTAAAGAATAAATTTTCTAAAGCTGTTTGAGCTGTAATAATCTCTTGCTCTTTTGCTTTCTCATTCTCACCCATCTCTTTCAAATCAGTTAGCATTGTTTGTGTATATGAAACAAATTCACCTTTCTCATTTATATCCACAACAATCATCCCATGATCATTATAGAAAATAGGCTTATCTTTATACTTTTGAAAGAAATAGATTTTCGTTGCTTCTGCTTTACCAAACTCATATTTCTGACCATCTAATACATAGCTTTTCAAAAACTCACTATATTTATCTTTAGACAGTGTTTTTGCATTTAACAATGGTTCCTTTAATTTACTTACAATTGTGTTGGCATCTTGTAAAGTAACTGTTTGATTTTTTAAGGAACGTATATCCTCTTCTTTAAATTCCTTATTTTTCGCTGTAATAAAAGAATCTTTCTTTGGTTCTTTTGGCAAATCACCAACTGTAATGTTATCATCTTTTAATTGTTGATCTACCCTTGTTTCTGCCATTAAGTCTAATTGATTACTATCCTGCTTTGAAATGAATTGAAAAACGAGGAAGAGGTCTAAAATAAAAAAGGTAACAATAAATATTGTTTTAATCCGATTCCAGTCCATTTAGCTCTCCCTCCTTTTCTTCACTCCACTCAAACACTTGATGATTTTCACCATAAACGACATACCAAATCGGCTTTAAGTTTCCACTGGCAACTTGTCCATTTGGCCCATTTGGTCCATTTTCTGTTACTAATTTATAACCAATTCCTATATCTTGAATTAACTTTTTATCTAGATTCGATTTTTTTTGTAATGATTCTATAACAGTCCATCCAGATGGAAGTACCGTCTTTTTATCCTCACCCTTATCGATTAACAAATTAAATAATGGTCGCTTATAGCTAATTAATTCTTCCGATCCCCATACTTGTGTTAATGTAGTCATTCCTTCGCTATTAAATACGGGTAAATCTTCTTCATATAAACGGAACTTTGTTTTCCCCTTGGAATTTAGATAATCAAATCTATATGCATCTGTTAAGCCGCTATGACTATTAACAAATTCGAAACTTTTTTGCATAAGGAGATTTCCATACATGCGCGCACCGCTAGCCACAGATGGATTCGTATACGTTAGCATTCGGTTCTGCTTATTCACTTGCATAAGGCGAATACCATCCGTATAAGTTTCCTCTAATTCATTAGACATAGGGGTTACATAACGCGGATCACTAAATAGTGCATTTTTGAATGATTCTACTCCCATGTCTGTCGCAAAATACATTAAATCTTGCATTTCTGTTGAACCATCTGGTAAGAATATTCTTTTCGTATCACTTATGTCATACGCAAAATATGGTCTTGCCAAAGCTAAAAATTGATTTTGTGCATTTATAACGTCTCTTAGATTCACACCTGTTAATGTCATTTTATACACTTTATGATTGTTATAAGAAACAAAATTCACATCAATATTTTGATCACGACTTTTAGAAGGATCAACAATAATACGATCAAAATTAAACATATCTAATTTCTTATCTTTAATTGTTAATACGCCCCTAATCGCATCAAACGGAACTTCTGTTGGAAAGACAATTTCAATCTTGCCTTCCTCGTGCACATAAGAGAGGAAATCACCTTTAGGGATAGAGTTCGTAATATCCTTAAAATCGTGCAATTCCCCTCTCTCGATAATTGTATATAACAAGTCGATATTATCTTTCTTTTCACTTACAAAATGCTTCTTATCCTTATGAACAATTATAGAAGATGGCACAATTACATTTGAAACATCTTGTTTTAATGCATCTGCATTTCCTTGGACAAACTTTGTGCTTTGCATCGAATTAGAATCAGGTACATACGTCCATAAATTAAAAGTAAGAAACAGACTAATGACAACTAAGTTAATAAGGACAATAGTTTTAAAGTTTTCCATATTCATTCCCAATCGTCCTCTTCTTCCTTCGCCATTGGAAGTGTGAAGTAAATCGTTGTCCCTTTTCCTTCCTCACTTTTTGCCCAAATAGATCCACCATGCGCCTCAATCATTTCCTTAGCAATAGCTAAACCTAAGCCTGTTCCACCCATCTGTCTTGAACGAGCCTTATCTACACGATAAAAACGTTCGAAAATCTTCTCTACATTTTCTTTTGGAATACCCATTCCTTGGTCACTTACACTAATTTCTAACATATCCTCTCGATCACGCAGGCGATACGTTACTGTTCCACCTTCAGGAGAATATTTTAAAGCATTCGAAATAATGTTATATAAAACTTGTGTAATTTTATCAGCATCCATATCAATAAATCTAGATTTCTTAGAGAATGAACGTTTAAAGATTACATTTTGTTCTTTTGACATTTCAAAACGATCAATAACATTATTAAAGAAATCCGTAAAGTCTACCCACTCTTTCATTAAACGATGTTCTGTACTATCTAACTTTGATAATTGCAACAAGGCATTCACAAGTCGAATCATTCTTTCTGTTTCTTCTTGTGTAACTGTTAAAAATTGCGGTGCAATATTCGGATCTTGCCATGCACCATCACTAAGTGCCTCTAAATAGCTCCGCATCGTTGTTAATGGTGTCCGCAGTTCATGTGATACATTCGCCACAAACTCACGGCGCTCACGGTCAATACGCTCTTGTTCGGTCACATCATATAATACAGCGATTAAACCATTTGGTTTACCCGTCTCCTTTTGAATAACGGAAAAACTAGCTCGCAAGATGTATGGTTCATTTCGTGTACTAAAATCTAATAAAACAGAATCTGGCTCTTCATATAGATGATCGAGCGTAAATTCCTCTTGAATACCTAATACGTCTAAAACTGACTGATCTAACGCCGTCTCACGCGAAACATTTAGCATCTTCTCTGCAGGGTCATTTAGTAAGATAATATCCCCTTTTCGATCAGTAGCAATTACACCATCTGTCATATGAGATAAAACGGACGAAAGTTTACGTCTCTCACTTTCAGTTGAAGAACGTGCTTGTTGTAATTTTTTAGATAAATTATTAAATGCTAATGCTAATTGACCAATTTCATCATGACTATTTACCTTTACTTTACGGGAATAATTTCCCTTCGCCATTTCAATTGCTTGTCTTCGCATATCTGAAATTGGTCGTGTAATTGTTTGGGCTAATAAAATACCTAGAACCGCCGTTACTAATAAAGCAATCACTGTCCCAGTCGCAAAAATTTGATTGATATCCTTCATCTGTTTATAGACATCTTCCATCGAAGCAACGATATGAATGACACCAATTATTTTCCCCTTATCGTTTTCAATTGGGGTAGCCATAACTTGAACACGATGGCCCGTATTTCCATCTTTCTCAATCTTACCTTCAGCCTTTTTTTGTACAATAGCCCTTTGCACTGTTATGTCTGTTATTGTTTTACCTACCATACCTTGCTTAGATTGATTAGATATTGCTAATAGACGCCTATTTGGATCAATAACACGTACTTCTTGGATATCTTTTTTACGGTCTGCAGTAAATTCAGTGATTGATGTTTTAAGCGCCTCTTCTAAAGTTGGATCTGTTTTTTCACGCTCTTTTGCAAACTCTTGCTTCAAATTATAAGACAGTAAGTTGGTTTGCTGCGTTAATGAATCCTTAAAACTTTGTACGAGACTTTTCTCCAGTTCACGAACAAAATATACACCAATAACCTGCATTGCTATCAAAATTAATAGCATATATATGAGCACAAACTTTAAATGAATCGATTGAAAAAAACCAACTTTCTTCATATACTATTCCTGCTCTGGATCACGCAAGTAATACCCTACTCCACGTCTTGTTACAATTAAAGTTGGATGACTTGGGTTATCTTCGATTTTTTCACGTAAACGACGTACTGTTACATCTACTGTACGTACATCTCCAAAATAATCGTATCCCCAAACTGTTTGTAATAAATGTTCACGTGTCATAACTTGTCCTAAATGCTTCGCCAAATAGTGAAGTAATTCAAATTCACGATGCGTAAGTTCGATGCTTTCATCTCTTTTTGTTACGCTGTACGCATTTGGATTAATTATAATTGGTCCAATAACCATTTCTGTATTTTCTTCTTTTTCGGCTGAGCCACCTTGTTGATGACGACGCAAGTTTGCTTTTACACGTGCCAATAATTCACGTGTACTAAATGGTTTTGTTACATAATCATCTGCACCAAGCTCTAATCCCAACACTTTATCGATTTCAGAGTCTTTTGCAGTTAACATAATAATTGGCATTTCAGAACTTTTTCGTATTTCACGACAAACTTCTAATCCATCTTTCCCCGGTAACATAATATCCAGTAAAACCATATCTGGTTGTTCTTCGTTTGCCTTTTCAATAGCTTCGTCACCATCATGTGCCATGACAATTTCAAAACCTTCTTTTTCTAAATTGAATTTTAAAATATCCGCAATCGGTTTCTCATCATCAACGACTAAGATTTTCTTTCCCATCATTGTGTAGTTCCTCCTAATAAAAATATGGTCATTCATCCTCAAACATGCACAATTCTTTACATAGTATATATCTATACAACTTTATCCCTTGTTTGAGTATTTTATCCTCTATTCTCATAGAATCATGTATGGTTCCCTTACATATGGAACGCTGTATAATCTATAGAAAAACCTCTAGCTTCAACTGCTAGAGGCTTCTCATTCTATTGTAAAATAACTACTCTCATTTGTAAAATTGAACAATATAAAAAGGATATTAAGTGGGCCCACTTAATATCCTGAGAGTGGCTCGGGACGGAATCGAACCGCCGACACGAGGATTTTCAGTCCTCTGCTCTACCGACTGAGCTACCGAGCCAAAACATATATATAAAACCACTAATGGTGGTATAAACAAAAGTGGCGGTCCCGACCGGGGTCGAACCGGCGATCTCCTGCGTGACAGGCAGGCATGTTAACCACTACACCACGGGACCACAAAACATATATATATAACATGACCCGTACGGGATTCGAACCCGTGTTACCGCCGTGAAAGGGCGGTGTCTTAACCACTTGACCAACGGGCCACGAAAAATAAAATGGTGAGCCATGAAGGACTCGAACCTTCGACCCTCTGATTAAAAGTCAGATGCTCTACCAACTGAGCTAATGGCTCGTACTCACCAACGTCATATTTTCGTGACGACAAGAGTTATCTTACCATAAGAACTTTTATGTTTGCAATACTTTTTTATATTTTTTTTACAAAAGATAAGAAAAAACTCATGTAAGCATGAGTTTTTTCTTAAATAAATCCATTTTATCTTAATTAACCACCGTATACGTTACGAACGATGTTTGTTTGATTACGATCTGGACCAACTGAGAACATAGATAATTGAATTCCTGTTAATTCAGAAACACGCTCTACATATTTTCTTGCATTTTCAGGAAGCTCATCTAATGATCTTACACCAGTAATATCTTCCGTCCAACCTGGAAGCTCTTCGTAAACAGGCTCACATTTTGCTAAAATGTTTAAGTTTGCTGGAACTTCATCTAAAACTTCTCCGTTGTATTTGTAAGCAACACAGATTTTAACAGTTGGAATACCCGTTAATACATCGATAGAGTTTAATGATAAATCCGTTAAACCACTAACACGACGTGCATGTCTTACAACAACACTATCAAACCAACCTACGCGGCGTGGACGACCTGTTGTTGTACCATATTCACGACCAACTTCACGAATTTGATGACCAATTTCATCATGAAGTTCAGTAGGGAATGGACCGTCACCAACACGGCTTGTATATGCTTTACACACACCTACTACACGATTAACTTTTGAAGGACCAACACCAGATCCGATTGTCACACCACCAGCAACTGGGTTAGAAGATGTAACGAATGGGTACGTACCATGGTCAATATCAAGCATAACACCTTGTGCACCTTCAAATAATACGCGACGGTTGTCATCTAATGCATCATTTAATACGACAGATGTATCGCATACATATTGTGCGATTTGTTGTCCATATTCGAAGTACTCCTCAAAGATTTCTTCTACACTGAAACCTTCTGTATCGTACATTTTTTCAAATAAACGATTTTTCTCTGCTAAACTGCGTTCAAGCTTTTCTTTAAATGCTTCACGATCTAATAAATCAGCCATACGGATACCAATACGAGCAGCTTTATCCATATATGCAGGACCGATACCTTTTTTCGTAGTACCGATTTTGTTATCGCCTTTACTCTCTTCTTCTAACTCATCTTGTTTTAAGTGATAAGGTAAGATAACGTGTGCACGGTTACTAATACGTAAGTTATCAGTGCTTACACCACGATCGTGTAAGTATTTTAACTCTACAAGTAATGCTTTCGGATCTACTACCATACCGTTTCCGATTACACAAATTTTTTCTTTATAGAAAATACCAGATGGAATTAAGTGTAATTTATATTTAACTCCGCCAAAAACAATTGTATGCCCAGCGTTATTTCCACCTTGATATCTTGCAACTACTTCCGCATGCTCAGAAAGAAAATCAGTAATTTTACCTTTTCCTTCATCGCCCCACTGTGTTCCTACAACTACTACTGAAGACATTATTAAAGCACCTCCGCAATTTTCAAACGAACTTTTCAAACAATATAATTGTACCAAAATGAAAAAAGAAGTCAATTTAAAAACGAACATTTTTTTACCTTTTATCGGTTTCGTTCGTAAGAATTCTTTATTCGCACGATAAAAGCCCTATCTTATATAAAAAAAAAAAGAAACACATCTTATTATAAGAAATGCGTTTCTTTTTTATACTTCTACTATGCCGGTGGCGCATGTCCATCATCGAAACGTCGCTCTAAGTTTACGAATTTGTTAAATTCCTTCACGAATGCAAGCTCTACAGATCCTACCGGACCATTACGTTGCTTGGCAATAATAATTTCAATCGTGTTTTTATTTTCCGTTTCACGATCATAGTAATCCTCACGATACAAGAAGGCCACAATATCGGCATCCTGCTCAATACTTCCTGATTCACGAATATCAGACATCATCGGACGTTTATCTTGACGAGATTCAACACCACGAGAAAGCTGAGATAAGGCAATAACAGGAACTTGTAGCTCACGCGCAATTCCTTTTAATGTACGGGAAATTTCAGACACTTCCTGCTGACGGTTTTCACCAGATTTCCCACTACCTTGAATAAGCTGTAAGTAATCGATTAAAATCATTCCAAGTCCCTGTTCTTGCTTTAATCTGCGGCATTTCGCACGAATTTCACTAACTCGAATTCCTGGCGTATCATCAATATATATCCCAGCATTCGAAAGACTTCCCATTGCCATTGTCAACTTTGCCCAATCATCCGAAGTTAACGAGCCAGTACGAAGTCTTTGCGCATCAATATTTCCTTCTGCACAAAGCATACGCATAACAAGTTGATCAGCACCCATCTCTAAACTAAAAATTGCTACATTTTCATCTGTTTTAGTTGCCACATTCTGTGCGATATTCAGTGAAAATGCCGTTTTTCCCACCGAAGGGCGGGCTGCCACAATGATTAAATCGTTACGCTGAAATCCTGCTGTCATCTTATCTAATTCAGTAAACCCAGTTGGTATCCCTGTAACTTCACCTTTTTGATTATGCAAAAGTTCAATTTTATCATAAGCATCTACAAGAACATCCTTAATATTTTGGAATGCTTTTGCATTTGTTTGATGTGATACTTCTAATATTTTTTTCTCCGCTTCATTTAGCAAGCCCTCTACATCATCTTCACGTTCATAACCATCTGATACAATGTGAGTTGCTGTTCGAATCAAACGACGCAAAAGTGCTTTTTCTGCAATAATACGTGCATAATACTCTACGTTAGCAGCTGTCGGAACAGCCTCTGCTAATTCAGCTAAATAGGAAACACCACCAACCTCTTCTAGCAAACCTTGGTCAGCAAGTGCTGCTGTTGCAGTAACTAAATCAATTGGTTCTCCTTTATCAGATAGTTCAAGCATAACTCCAAAAATCTTTTGGTGTGCTGTCCGATAAAAAGATTCAGATAGCAGCAGTTCTGAAGCCGACGTTAACGCATCTTGATCGAGGAAAATCGCCCCTAAAACCGCTTGCTCGGCCTCTATATTATGCGGAGGGGTACGATCAGCAAGCACGTCACTCATACGCAATCCTCCTTGCCTAACTTATTTTTATTGTTCACGAACATGAACTTTTACTGTTGCTGTTACTTGTGGATGTAATTTCACAGTTACATTTGTATATCCTAATGCACGAATTGCATCATCCATTTCGAACTTGCGTTTATCAAGTTTAATATTGTGTGCCTTTTGCAACGCATCTACAATTTGTTTACTTGTAATAGAACCAAACAAACGGCCACCTTCGCCTGATTTTGCTTTTAATTCTACTGTTAATTTTTCTAAAGTTTCTTTTTGTTTTTTCGCGTTTTCAAGCTCAGCTGCTGCATCTTTTTCTTCTTTACGCTTTTGCGCCTCTAATGTTTTCATGCTACTATTTGTTGCTTCTGCAGCTAATCCTTGTTTTAATAAGAAGTTATTTGCATAACCGTCTGGTACGTTTTTTACTTCTCCTTTTTTACCTTTACCTTTTACGTCTTTTAGAAAAATTACTTTCATGATTGTGTGCCTCCCTGTAAATAATCATCAATAACACTTTGAAGTTTTTCTTCAGCTTCATCGACCTTTATATTTTGCATTTGTGTAGCAGCATTTGTTAAATGTCCGCCACCACCTAGGTTTTCCATAATTAGTTGCACATTCACTTCACCTAAAGAACGCCCACTAATTCCAATGAAGGTTTCCCCACGTTTCGCAATGACAAAAGAAGCAATTACTCCTGTCATTGTTAGCAAAGTATCGGCTGATTGTGCGATTAATATTTGATCATAATATTCATCGCCTTCTGCTTTTGCAATTGCAATTCCATTTTTATAAATGTAAGCATTTTGAATCGTTTTTGCAACTCGTAAATACTGCTGCATGTCTTCTTTTAATAATTCTTGTACAAGAACTGTATCCGCTCCGTGCGAACGTAGATAAGAAGCTGCATCAAATGTACGGGCACCTGTCCGGAATGTAAAGCTTTTCGTATCCACTATAATCCCTGCAAGTAATGCTGTTGCTTCTAACATCGTCATTTTCAAACGTTTTGGCTGATATTCAAGAAGCTCAGTTACAAGTTCAGCTGTCGAAGACGCATATGGCTCCATGTACACAAGAAGAGGACCCTCAATAAATTCTTCACCACGGCGATGATGGTCGATTACAACTACGTTTTCAATCTTATGCAAAAGTTTTTCCTCCATCACCATTGAAGGTTTGTGAGTGTCAACAACAACAAGTAATGAATCATCCGTTGCAAATTCCATAGCCTGCTGTGGCGTAATAAAATGAGACCATAATTCCTCATTTTGCTTCACTTTATCCATTAAGCGTTTAATACCTTTATCAGAATCATTCTCGTCTAATACAATGTATCCTTCACGCTCATTTAACTGTGCTACTTTTAAAATTCCGATGGCTGCTCCAATTGCATCCATATCAGGAGCCCGATGACCCATTATAATAACATTACTGCTCTCTAACACTAAATCTTTTAACGCATGCGAGATAACTCTCGCACGTACACGTGTGCGTTTTTCAACCGGATTTGTTTTACCACCGTAAAATTTCACTTTTCCTGTTGCCTGTTTAATCACAACTTGATCTCCACCTCGTCCTAAAGCAAGATCTAAGCCAGATTGAGCCATAGCCCCAAGCTCTGATAAAGATAAGTCGCCCGATCCTACACCAACACTTAGTGTAAGTGAAATATTTCGTTTTGATGTTTCCTCACGTACTTGATCTAAAATATCAAACTTTCCTTTCTCCATTTGTGCCAAAATACTTTCATTTAACACAACGAAGAAGCGCTCCGAAGAAGCTCGTTTTAAATATGCGCCGTATTTGAGAGCCCACTCATTTAGGCGTGATGTCACCAAGCTCGTGATGTTCGTACGTAATTGATCATCCAATCCTTGTGTAACTTCATCATAGTTGTCTAAATAAATAATCGCGAGAACTGTACGTTGATCCTCGTACATTTTTTCAATTTCCGTTTGCTCTGTTACATCAAAGAAGTAAATTAACTTTTCTTCTTTTCTTACAAACACACGAAACTTACGTTTATTTAAAGATACAATATCATCAGCTGTTTCTCCTTTAATAAAGAGAAGTAACGTTTCTGACACATCATACAAATGCCATCCTGCTAAAGAGTGTTGCCCCAAACAAGAAGACAAATAAGGATTTGCCCAATCAATTCCATAATCCTTATTGTATAACAAAATACCAATTGGCATTTGATTAAACGCTTCATTGCTCACTTTCTTTACTCTTGTAATCATTTCTGTTGTGTACTTTTCGAAACTCCTCTGAAAGGCCAACTCAAATCGAATTACCAAAAAGAGAACAATACAAAAAATAAAAAAAGCGGCCATTCCCATTATCCAGTGAAAATAACCTAGAATGGTAATAAGCACAAACATAAAAAATGCCAATACATAAACAGGATATAAAAACCGCTGGCTCTTATAAAATTCAGGCATGTACCCAACTCCTATAAAGTAAAACTAACACAAATAGGAAATTATTCAATTTCCATCAGTAGCTAGTTGAACAAATTAAACGCCCTAAGTTAAACTTCCACTAAAAGCTTACGTCACATAATAAACTTTATATAAATACAAATTGAAAAACCGATATAAAACCTTACTTTTTAGGTATGAGAAAGCCTCCAACTATGCATAGAAACGGTCAGATTCTCTTCCCACCCATGCCAAGTGAAAACAGAGTGAGAAAATCAGTGCGGGTCTCCTTTCATTTCATTGCAGTGATTTATATGCAAAAAAACGAAAAGCACGATTGGTAATGAGAGTTTCACCGAGCTGGTTTCATTTCTCGTTCTCGCTTATTTTGATTGTATTTTAAAACGTAACGAAAAGCCTAAATCAATTATACCTAAGATTGTGACTAGAGGAAACAACATTGGAATAATCATACATACGATAAAGCTGAGAATAGGAATAGCTTTTGCATAACCTTTTGCATGCGCGAAGAAGGCTATAAATGAAAAACCTTGGAATAAAAGTAGCAATGAAAAGATGGCATATAGATTAGAAAATGCCATATATACATATGAATCTGATTCAACCTTCATAAATGTTGAAAGTAAAATGAATACAACATAATACCAAACAATGCTTTTTGGCAATTGCATATCCTTAAACTTAGGCCACGGTGCTACAGTATACTTCAATCTCTTTAAAACATTACCTGCTATTAATACTGTAATCCAAGAATATATTAAAGAAACCATTACAAACAAACTTGGCAAAAGAATTCGTAGCATATCACTGAATTGCCCTAACAAATCTTTTTGCTCTTGGCTAATTGGCACACCCGCTGCCTTCATTATTTCTTCACTTTGTTCCATTCCTTGTTTGAACATATCTTGCATTTCCTTAAGAAAATCTATGTTAAAAAATTGTATACTCGCTACATAGACTAGTACAAAATTAAGCAAATATACAAGCGTCCCTACCAATAATATCTCCGCTGGCTCTTTTTTCTTCTTATACATATATCCTAAAGAGATGCCTATTATGCCTGACATAAATGTATTCACAAGACTAAGTGGTGAACTAACAATAATAGTAATAAGAATTGCCGCCCCAAGAAGCATGCATGTATTAGAAAACGGGTATCTTACCATAAACAATAAAAAAGGTAATGGCAGTGCAAATATTGCAACCATACTTATAACGGGTACATACAAGAACGTTAAAAGTAAAACTGCATATACAGCTAACAAAACTGCCCCTTCTGTAATAAGCCTTGTACGTTTCATCTTTTACCTCCTCTTTCTAAAAAGAAAAGCATAGCAAAATGCACAGTAGAGTCCGACTCTACTGTGCATTTCATACGCTATTATTCACCAACATATGGTAAAAGTGCCATTTGACGAGCACGTTTAATTGCAACTGTAAGTTTGCGTTGGTATTTTGCGCTTGTTCCTGTTACACGACGAGGTAAAATTTTACCACGCTCAGAAACGAAACGTTTTAATAAATCAACATCTTTATAGTCAATGCGAGTAATACCGTTAGATGTGAAGAAACACACCTTACGACGTTTCGCACGTCCACCTTTGCGTCCTGCCATGTCTATTTCCCTCCATTCTTTGTTAAAAATAACCGATTCATACCATTAAAATGGTAAATCGTCGTCCGAAATATCAATCGGTTGACCTACATTTGAAAATGGATCGTCATTCTTCGTAAATCCAGAGTTACCTGAATTACTAGATTGACCAAATGGGTTAGAGCCTTGGTTACCGTAACCAGCTCCTGATGGTTGCTGATTGAATGAACCACGTTGCTCCCCGCCGCTATTACGCGGCTCTAAAAATTGTACGCTCTCCGCAAGAACCTCTGTTACATATACACGTTTACCATCTTGTCCCTCATAATTACGAGTTTGAAGACGTCCATCTACGCCTGCTAAGCTACCTTTTTTCAAATAATTCGCCACGTTTTCTGCTTGTTTACGCCATATTACACAATTAATAAAGTCAGCTTCACGCTCACCTTGTTGATTCGCAAATGCGCGATTTACAGCTAACGTGAAAGTAGCTACCGCAACACCATTGGGCGTGTAACGTAAGTCAGGGTCCTTAGTTAAACGACCAACGAGGATAACACGATTCATCAATCGAACCACTCTCCCTATATATCTTAATTATTTTTCTTCTTCTTTAACAACGATGTGACGAAGGATATCTTCGTTGATCTTAGCTAAACGATCGAATTCTTTAACAGCTTCTGCGTTAGAATTTACGTTTAAGATCATGTAGAAACCGTCACGTAAGTCGTTGATTTCGTAAGCTAAACGACGCTTACCCCACTCTTTCGTGTTAATGATTTCTGCACCATTGTTAGTTAAAACGCCTGCAAAGCGCTCAACTAAAGCTTTTTGAGCTTCTTCCTCCATGTTTGGACGGATGATGTACATGATTTCGTACTTTTTCATTACACTTTCACCTCCTTTTGGTCTAAACGGCCCATAATGGGCAAGGAGCAATTAATTATATAGTAATTACTCACGAGTTTAGATTATATCATAGTAAGTTAGATGAATCAACTCACCAATAAATAAAAAACTTGGCAAACATATGATATGTTCACCAAGTTTATATCCCTATTTTTCCTAGGAAATATAGAATTACACGTTAAAGCGGAAGTGCATAACATCTCCATCTTTTACGATATACTCTTTTCCTTCTAAACGTACTTTTCCAGCTTCCTTAGCCGCTGTCATAGAGCCGTTCTCCATTAAATCAGCATAAGAAACTGTTTCAGCACGAATAAATCCACGTTCAAAGTCTGTATGAATAACACCAGCACATTGAGGTGCCTTCATACCTTTTTTGAATGTCCACGCACGCACTTCTTGTACACCAGCTGTGAAATAAGTAGCTAATCCTAATAAATCGTATGCGGCACGAATTAACTGGTCTAGGCCTGATTCTTCAATACCTAACTCCTCGAGGAATACCTTTTTCTCTTCCTCGTCTAGCTCAGCAATTTCCGATTCAATTTTTGCACAAACAACGATTACTTGTGAATTTTCATTCGCTGCAAATTCTTTTACCATCTGCACATATTTATTCTCAGATGGATCCATAATATCATCTTCACTCACGTTCGCTACATATAACATTTCTTTCGTTGTAAGCAAATGAAGACCTTTAACAATTTTCATTTGTTCTTCTGTAAATTCAACAGTACGAGCTGGTTTTCCCTCTTCAAACGCCTCTTTTAAACGAACTAAAATTTCATGTTCATATACGGCTTCTTTATCCTTTTGTCTTGCTAATTTTGCTACACGTTCAATACGCTTATCAACAGATTCTAAATCAGCTAAGATTAACTCTAAGTTAATCGTTTCAATATCATCAATTGGATCTACTTTTCCTGAAACGTGTGTAATATTTTCATCCTCAAAACAACGAACAACTTGGCAAATCGCATCTACTTGACGGATATGAGATAAAAATTTATTTCCTAGTCCTTCACCTTTACTTGCGCCTTTTACGATACCTGCGATATCAGTAAATTCAAATACAGTTGGAACAGTTTTCTTAGGTTCTACTAGTTCCGTTAGTTTATTTAAGCGATCATCCGGTACCTCTACAATCCCTACGTTCGGATCAATTGTACAAAACGGATAGTTTGCAGATTCTGCTCCCGCTTGTGTAATTGCATTAAATAATGTTGATTTCCCTACGTTAGGTAAACCAACAATCCCAGCCGTTAATCCCATATTTTTCACTCCTATGTCTCAATCTTCCATCATTATAGATAGTAACGAATAAAATGACAAGTTCCCTAAAAGCCAAAAAAAGTAACAGCCGCTTAAAGCAACTGTTACTTTTTCTCTATTCTTCGTGCTTTACAAGAATTTTTTTCACCTTACGATCAAACTCTCTTCGAGGAATCATTACCGAATGGCCACACCCCTCGCACTTAATGCGGATATCCATTCCCATACGAATAATTTTCCAACGATTTGCACCACACGGATGGGCCTTCTTCATTTCCACAACATCGTACAAGTTATATTGCTTTTGTTCCACCCTCTAAACTCCCCTCGTCATTAATTTGCTTTTTGATTAACCATCTCTTTACGATTATATAAAACCATATGTGGATATGGAATCTCAATGCCGTGTAAATCAAGACGATTTTTAATTTCTTTACGAAGCGCTCTAGCAGTAGGTGCATGCTGCATCGGTTCCACTTCAGCAATTACACGGAGCACAACGTCAGATGCACCAAGTGTTTGAATACCTAATAATTGAGGTGTTGCTACCATTTGCTCATATTTTTCTGGTAATTCTTCTAGTAACTCTTCAATTATCTGCTCTGCACGCACGATATCACTATCATAGGAAATCGATACATCAACAAATGCTACACTATTACTAATGGAAAAGTTTGTTACCTGTATAATGCTCCCATTAGGAAGAATATGGATTTCCCCTGTCCAACTTTTCATCTTCGTTGTACGTAATCCAATTTCTAAAACGACACCTTCAAATTGGCCGATGCGAACATAATCACCAACTGAAAATTGATCTTCTAACAAAATAAATAATCCTGTAATAACATCTTTCACTAAACTTTGAGCACCAAAACCGATTGCTAAACCAATGACCCCAGCACCGGCCAATAAACCTGCTGCATTAATCCCAAATACCCCTAAAATCGCAATTAACATAATAAATATAACAACGTATGCTACAATATTTTCAAGTAATTTAGCTACAGTAACTGTACGACGCTCCGAAATTTGAATCGGTGAGCGGCTTCCCATATGAAATGCCTTTCGAACAATCGCTCTAGCAAGACGAACAACTATTGCACCAAGTACTAAAATAATTATTATTTTTAGTGCGCCCATTCCTATATGAGCCCAATTTATAGCATGAAACCATTTCTCTAATAAATCCATATACCTCTACCTCTCCAACAAAAATTTCTGTTTCTATCCCCTTTATTGTATCAGAAGTTTTCCCTATTTCTGAAAAAAATTTATTATCTTATTTGTGCTTGTTTACTTCTATCCAGGTATAAAATGGTAGTGATATATATATACTAGTACTATTATTTCCGATTTTATAAACGGCTTACAAAAATAAAGAACTTATAATTTTCCATATTAATTTTTCTTGAATTCCTGAGAATTAACCTCCCAATTACTAAAGCTTTATAAAATAAATTCTAAAGCCAAAAACTTTTACAACGAATTATAAAATTTATCAAAAGGATGGATGCTTCATGAATATCGGAAGTTTTCGCTTACCTTTTTTTGAAAAAAAATCGCAAAATGTCATGCATCATGATTTAGAAGCTTGTACAATAATCAGTGATTTTCTTCTCTCACACATACCTACTCATGAAAATATACCCCTCAGCATAATTTGCATTGGAACAGATCGCTCAACCGGTGACGCACTTGGCCCATTAGTCGGATCTAAACTAGAACAAATGAACATTCAAAACTTCCACGTATTCGGCACACTTGACGAACCTATTCACGCCCTAAATCTCGAAGAGAATATTCAGAATATACAAAATTCTACACCAGATTCTTTTATTATTGCAATCGATGCTTGTCTTGGAAAATCCCAAAACATCGGTTCCATAACTGTTGGTGAAGGGCCTAGTAAACCTGGTGCAGCGATGAATAAAAAGTTACCAGCAATCGGTGAGCTACACATACATGGTATCGTAAATTTAAACGGTTTTATGGAATTTTTTGTCTTACAGAATACAAGATTAAATCTAGTTATGAAAATGGCAGGCGTTATTGCCCAGAGCATAAAGGAAACAGACCAAAAATTATCCGTATTGAAAAAAGCAAACCATCTATAAACAAAAAGATGGTTTGCTTTTCAGTTTTCCCTAGATAATAATTCTAAAATGCGATTTAAATCTTCTTTATTGAAAAATTCTATTTCGATTTTCCCTTTTTCTTTCTTTGTTTCTTTAATTTTCACACCCGTTCCGAATTTTTCCCTTAATAGCGTTTCACGTTCTTCGAAAAATATATTTCGTTCGCGTTTCACTTTCTTTGTTTCACGTGAAACGCGCTGGTGCATCTGTTGAACAATTTGCTCTAGCTGTCTAACATTCAACCCTTCCTTTTCAATGCGCTTCAACAATGACTTTAGTTTTTCCTCGTCTTTTATTGTAAGTAATGTCCGTCCATGTGCCATCGATAGATTTCCATCGGCAATCATTTCTTGAACAAATGAAGGGAGTGTAAGCAACCGAACATAATTAGCGATATATGGTCTACTTTTTCCGAGACGTTTTGCTAATTGCTCCTGAGTCACATTCAACTCATCCATTAGCATTTGATATGCCACAGCCTCTTCCATTGGATTTAAATCTTCACGTTGTAAATTTTCTAACAAAGCAAATTCCATCATTTGCTGTTCATTTAATTCTCGAACAACAGCTGGAACTTTTTCAAGATGTGCCTCTTTTGCAGCTCGGTACCTTCGTTCACCAGCAACAATTTCGTATCCTTTAATACTTTTCCTTACAATCAAAGGTTGTAAAATGCCATGTTCTTTAATGGATGCTGCCAATTCTTGAATTGCTTCTTTTTGAAAGTTTTTACGCGGTTGATAGGGGTTGGGTCTTAATTCATTTAATGTAATTTCTTGAATTTTCTCTTCCTCTTTCACATCTAAATCTGGAAAGAACGCATTAATCCCTCTTCCTAATCCTTTAACCACCAGCAATCACTTCCTCTGCTAAATCTATATACACTTCTGCACCCCTCGATTTAGCATCATACTGCATAATTGGTTTCCCATGACTTGGCGCTTCACTCAAACGAACATTACGTGGAATAATAGAACGATATACTTTATCTCGGAAATATTTCTTCACTTCATCTATAACCTGAATTCCTAAGTTTGTACGTGCATCTAACATCGTTAATAGTACACCTTGAATTGCTAAATTTTTATTTAAATGCTTTTGTACAAGACGAACTGTATTCAGTAATTGACTCAATCCTTCCAATGCATAGTATTCACATTGAACTGGAATAATAACGGAATCTGCTGCTGTTAATGCATTAATTGTTAATAAGCCCAAAGATGGGGGGCAATCAATGATAATATAATCATATTCATTACGAATTGGCTGCAAAGCCCTTTGTAAACGAACTTCCCGGGAAATGGTTGGTACCAGTTCAATTTCAGCACCTGCCAATTGAATTGTAGCAGGTAGAACATCTAAGTTTTCAGTTGCGGTTTTTTGTATAACCTCTTGAACTTCTGCATCTTCTACAAGAACATTATAAATGCATTGATCTAACTCCGATTTTTCAATTCCTACACCTGTCGTTGCGTTTCCCTGAGCATCAATGTCAATGAGTAATACTTTTTTTCCTACCTGTGCTAATCCAGCACCTAAGTTAACAGACGTTGTTGTTTTTCCTACGCCGCCTTTTTGGTTAGCAATTGCAATGATTTTTCCCATGATGTCACCTACTTTCAACCTTTCTGTCTTATTCTAAAAATAATTATGTTTATTGTAACATGAAATAAAAACTTTTCTTTTGCATCCTTATTAAACTTCAAAATTTATTCTAAAACTCCTTCTTCATTTAAGAAGAAAAATATAGGAAAAGAGACCCCCCAAAAAAGTGAGATCTCTATTACATATGAATTATTTCTTTTTAGGAATCTTAATTGTAATTTGATAGTACTCATCAAATTCTTCTTCTTCAGAATTCACATTAAGTCCACTGTTTGCAACCATTTGTAATGATTGTCTAATTGTATTCATCGCAATTCGCATATCACGACTTACCGCTTTCTGTTTTGCCTTACGCTTTGGTTTTACTTCTTCCAGTAGTTTAGCAATACGTTCCTCAGTTTGTTTTACATTCAACTGTTTTTCTATAATCTCTTGTAAAACTTTCAACTGTAATTCTTTATTTTTTAAAGGAATGAGAGCACGGGCATGTCGTTCTGTAATACTTTTTTCTAGCAATGCTTGTTTAATTTCTTCAGGCAACTTTAATAATCGCAACTTATTTGCGATTGTTGATTGTCCTTTTCCGAGCCTTTGTGCTAATGCTTCTTGTGTTAAATTATGTAACTCAATTAACTTTTGGTAAGCGATAGCCTCTTCAATTGCTGTTAGCTCTTCACGTTGCAAGTTCTCAATTAGAGCAACAGAAGCTGTTTCAGTATCATTTAAGTTTTTTATAATTGCCGGAACCTTTTCCCAGCCTAATTTCGTTGCAGCACGAAAACGTCTTTCCCCGGCAATAATTTCATACTTACCTTCTTCATATTGCCTTACAACAATTGGTTGGATAAGTCCATGTGTACGAATGGTCAAAGCAAGTTCATCAATACGTGCATCATCAAAAACTGTGCGAGGTTGATAACGATTTGGGACGATATTTGCTATCAGAATTTCTTGTATTTCTTCATGTATCTTTTTATTTATTTCTTCATGGCTTTCTTCCTGTAATTCGAATTCGCTCTCTTTATCTCCAAAGCCAAATAAACGAGAAAACGTATTTTTCATACATATTCCACCACCTTTGGGCCTATTGAATGTCCTACACAGAAATGTTTCCTATGAAACATTTACGTTTTCATTTATATAATTTAATCTTACGTCTAATAAGATTTATTTTTCAATAGGTAATTTATTGGGTGTCCCTGGCTTACGAGGATATTTCTTTGGTGTTTTGCGCTTTTTCATAATTGATAAAATGTTACGTTCACTTTCTTCGAATGGTAATTGGAAAGTAGAGATCTCTTTTAGTTCACCACCAAGCACCTCTAAAGCATACTTACCGTTTTCAATTTCTTCATTGGCAGCCGCACCTTTCATTGCGATAAATGTCCCACCTACTTTTACAAGCGGCAAGCACAACTCACTCAGTACAGAAAGACGCGCTACAGCACGGGCCATTACGATATCAAATGATTCACGAACACCCTCTTTTTTCCCGAATGTTTCGGCACGATCGTGGCAGAACGCCACATCACTTAACTCTAATTTTTGAGCTAAATGATTTAAAAAATTGATACGTTTTTGCAATGAATCTACAATTGTTATTTTTAAATGCGGGAAACAAATCTTCAATGGAATACTTGGAAATCCAGCACCTGCACCGACATCACAAATGGAAAATGATTTTGAAAAATCAAAATAAAAAGCAGCTGTAATCGAGTCAAAAAAGTGTTTTAAATACACTTCCTCTTTCTCTGTAATAGCTGTTAAATTCATTTTCTCATTCCATTCCACTAATGTTTCAAAGTAGATTTCAAATTGCTCTAATTGCCTAGGAGAAAGAGTAATCCCTCTTTCTCCTAGCATAGATTGAAATTTTTCTATGTTCATCTTGCCATATCTCCTTACTTATTTATTGGTTCGATACTCGCGCAATTTTTCCTTGTTCAATATACACAAGTAAAATGGAAATATCAGCTGGATTTACTCCGGAAATACGGGATGCTTGCCCCATAGACAGAGGACGAACATCTTTTAATTTTTGTCTCGCTTCAGAAGCGATTCCAGAAATCGCATCGTAATCAATGTCGACAGGAATCTTCTTGCTCTCCATTTTCTTCATACGTTCTACTTGTTGTAAGGATTTTTCAATATATCCCTCATACTTAATTTGAATTTCTACCTGTTCAGCGATTTCATCGTGTATTTCCACTTCACTTGGTGCAAGAATACGAATATGTTCATACGTCATTTCCGGACGACGTAGTAAATCACTTGCACGTATTCCATCTTTTAATTCGCTTCCTCCAACACTGCGAATTAATTCCTGCACTTCAGGACGCGGTTTAATAATAATGCTTTCTAAACGTGACTTTTCTTGATCAATCTGTCCTTTTTTCGCGCTAAAACGCTCATAGCGCTCTTCTGGAATTAAGCCAATTTCATGACCAATCTCCGTTAAACGTAGATCTGCATTATCATGACGCAATAATAAACGATATTCAGCTCGGGATGTTAAAAGACGATACGGTTCATTTGTCCCTTTCGTCACAAGATCATCAATTAAAACACCAATATAAGCATCAGAACGACCTAAAATAACCTCTTTTTTCCCTAAAGAACGACATGCAGCGTTAATTCCGGCCATAATTCCTTGTCCTGCTGCTTCTTCATAGCCAGACGTACCGTTAATTTGCCCCGCTGTATATAAATTTTTAATCTTTTTCGTCTCAAGTGTCGGCCACAACTGTGTCGGTACAATTGCATCATATTCAATGGCATAACCTGTACGCATCATTTCAACATTCTCTAAACCAGGAATTGTTTTAAGCATTTCACGTTGTACATCCTCTGGTAAGCTTGTTGACAAACCTTGTACATATACTTCCTGTGTATTACGTCCTTCTGGTTCTAAGAAAATTTGGTGACGTGGTTTATCATTGAAACGTACCACTTTATCTTCAATTGAAGGACAGTAACGAGGACCCGTTCCTTTAATCATACCAGAATACATAGCTGAACGATGTAAATTTCGGTCGATTAAACGATGTGTCTCTTCACTCGTATATGTTAACCAGCATGGAATTTGATCCATAATAAATTTTGTTGTTTCAAAAGAGAAAGCGCGAGGTTTATCATCACCTGGTTGAATTTCTGTTTTGCTATAATCAATCGTATTACTATTTACACGAGGAGGCGTACCTGTTTTAAATCGCACAAGTTCGAGACCAAGCTCCTCTAAATGCTCAGATAATGTGATGGACGGTTGTTGATTATTTGGACCACTTGAATATTTTAAATCACCCATGATAATCTCACCACGTAAAAATGTACCCGTTGTAATTACAACTGTTTTCGCTGTGTATTCAGCACCTGATTGTGTAATTACACCTTTACATACATCATCCTCAACAATTAGACGTTCCACCATTCCTTGACATAATGTTAAATTTGGTGTTTCCTCAATCGTTTTCTTTAATTCGTGTTGATATGAAAATTTATCTGCTTGTGCACGAAGAGCGCGTACAGCCGGGCCTTTTCCTGTATTCAACATACGCATTTGGATGTGTGTTTTATCAATATTACGTCCCATCTCGCCGCCTAAAGCATCAATTTCACGGACAACAATCCCTTTTGCTGGTCCACCAACAGAAGGGTTACAAGGCATAAAAGCTACCATGTCTAAATTAATTGTTAACATTAATGTTTTTGAGCCCATACGTGCTGCTGCAAGACCAGCTTCGCATCCTGCATGACCTGCACCGATTACTATGACATCGTAAGAACCGGCATTGTATCCCATTGTTTATTCCTCCTAAGATTATCTATCCTTCTAAAACACTTATATGTTATTTTCCTAAACAAAATTGAGAGAACAATTGGTCGATTAAGCTTTCATGAACTGTATCTCCAGTAATTTCACCAAGTATTTCCCATGTTCTTGTTAGATCAATTTGAACCATATCAATTGGAACACCATTTTCTATTGCCTCAATAGCATCCCCAATTGTTTTTTCTGCTTGTGTCAATAAACCAATATGTCTTGCATTAGAAACATACGTCATATCTGCTGACTCAATTGTTCCTTCAAAGAATAGGTCTGCTATAGCTTGTTCTAGCTCATCTATACCTTTTTCCTCAATTAGCGACGTTGTAATCATGCGATTTGTACCTGCTAATTCTATAACACGTTCCATATCAATTTGCTTTGGTAAGTCTGTTTTATTTACAATAACAATAAAATCTTTCCCTTGCACAGCACGGAATAATTCTTCATCTTCAGTCGTTAATGCTTCACTATAATTTACTACAATTAGGACTAAATCAGCCTGCCCCATCATTTCTTTTGAACGTTCTACACCAATTCGTTCAACAATATCTTCTGTTTCACGAATTCCCGCTGTATCTATGAGTTTAAGTGGAACCCCACGTACATTGACATACTCTTCAATGACATCACGAGTTGTTCCTGCAATATCAGTTACAATCGCCTTTTTCTCTTGAACAAGACTGTTTAATAATGAAGACTTTCCAACGTTCGGTCTCCCAATAATCGCCGTTGCAATTCCTTCTCGCAAAATTTTCCCTTGCTTAGACGTTTCCAATATTTTTTTAATTTCACCGCGAACATGTGTAGCTTTTTCAATTAAAATATTGTGCGTCATTTCTTCTACATCATCGTATTCGGGATAATCTATATTCACTTCTACATGAGCCAATGTTTCTAAAATTTCTTGACGAAGGCGTCCAATTAATTTGGATAATCGCCCTTCCATTTGATTAATTGCTACATTCATCGCTCGATCTGTCTTCGCACGAATCAAATCCATTACAGCTTCCGCTTGCGATAAGTCAATACGTCCATTTAAAAATGCACGCTTTGTAAATTCACCTGGCTCTGCCAAACGTACTCCTTGAGCCAAAATAAGTTGTAATACTTTATTTACGGAAACAAGGCCACCGTGACAATTGATTTCTACAATATTTTCACGCGTAAATGTCTTTGGCGCCCGCATAATTGATACCATTACTTCTTCGATTACCTGATTTTTATCTAAGTCTACAATATGACCGTAATGAATTGTATGAGAAGAAACCTTCGTTAAATCTTTCCCTTTAAAAATGCGATTGACCTTTTCAATCGCATCTTCTCCACTTACTCGAACAATGGCAATTGCCCCTTCCCCAAGTGCCGTGGAAATTGCAGCAATTGTATCAAAATCCATGTCCTTTCACCTCGCTTGCTTATTTCTCTCTATTTCAACATTATTTTTTCCTTCACTAAACTATTAGGATACCATAACGAACCTATCTACAAAAGAATAATAACTCATTTTATTATGTCCTCATGTAAAAAACACTAAACTTATTCACAGTGGATAAGTCTAGTGTTTTTAGTTATCCACAATTTATTTTTTTCGTACACTCACAAAAAAACCGGTACTCAAATGAGCAACCGGTTATTTGGAAGATATTACTACATGCCGATGTGGTTCTTTACCTTCAGAAGTTGTAATTACATTCGGATGATTGGATAATGCTTGATGAATAATTTTTCTCTCAAAAGAGGGCATTGGTTCTAATACAACATTTTTTTTAGTTACCATTACCTGTTTTGCTAATCGATAAGAAAGCGATTCTAACGTATCTTTTCTCTTACTACGATAGTTTTCAGCATCAATTGTAATACCGATATATTGCTTCGTATTACGATTTGCAACAAGTTTTGTTAAATATTGTAAAGAATTTAGCGTATGGCCTCTTTTTCCGATTAATATTCCTACATCTTTCCCAGAAAGTGTAAATTCAATTTCTCGACCTTTTACATTTTTCGTAATCATCACTTCCACACCCATTTCCCGAACAACACTTTTTAAGTATTGCTCAGCTTCTTGGATAGGATCTTTCTTCACTACAACTTCCACGATAGCTGGACGATTCCCTATAAGGCCGAGGAACCCTCTCTTGCCTTCATCAACAACGTTCACATCTACTTGATCTCTTAAAACTTTTAATTGTCTTAAAGCATCTTGTACTGCCAGCTCGACTGTTTGTCCTTTAGCAGTAATTATACTCACTTGCTTGATCCTCCTGCCTTACTAGCCTTAATATCAGGCCCTTTGATCATATACATTTGAGCAATACCAAAGATGTTACCAACTACCCAGTATAGTGATAATGCTGCTGGGAAGTTAATTGCGAAGACTAAAATCATGATCGGCATAAGCCAAACCATCATTGCCATTTGTGGGTTTTGTCCAGCAGTACCCGCCATGGCAACCTTTTGCTGAATAAATGTTGTGATTGCCGCAACAACCGGAAGGATATAGTACGGATCTGCCTGACCTAAATCAAACCATAAGAATGTATGTTTACTAATCTCTGCCGTTCTCATAATCGCATGGTAAAATGCGAATAAAATCGGCATTTGAACAAAGATTGGTAAACAACCTGCTAATGGGTTTACACCATTCTTTTGATATAGCTGCATCATTTCTTGTTGCAGTTTTTGTTGTGTTGCTTGGTCCTTAGAGCTATATTTCTCTTTTAATTTCACCATTTCTGGTTGCAGCGCTTGCATTGCTTTCGTACTCTTCGTTTGTTTAATCATTAATGGTAATAACGCAAAACGAATAATAAGAGTTGTAACAACAATCGCTAAACCATAATTATTACCAAATAATTTTGCAAAATACGTGATTAACTGAGAAAGCGGGTATACGAAATATTCATTCCAAATCCCTGTGCTTTTCGATGTAATCGGCAGATTTGTTTCACTACAGCCTGCAGTAACTGCCATTAATGCAATAACCATGGCTAGTAAGCCTATCTTCTTTTTCACAGCCTACTCCTCCTTGTTTCGGTATGTATATAGTGTAATTCATTTTCCTTTTCCTACGCTACTTGTTTGTTATTTTCATACCAGAGCGCTTAAAGGCATGAATTAAGCTTTTCTTCAATTGTTCATATGTCATATCTGCACAAGGCTTCCTTGCTATTATAACAAAATCTTTTCCAGAATCTATCTCATCTTTTAATTCTGTAATCGATTGGCGAATCATACGCTTAATTCGATTACGCACTACTGCATTGCCCAACTTCTTGCTAACGGAAAGACCAATTCGAAAGTATGGTTGCTCCATTTTTTCAAGCTGATATACCACAAACTGACGATTTGCATTTGATTTCCCATTTTGAAAAACATCCTGAAATTCATCATTTTTCTTTACACGATTCTTTTTCTTCATATCAATTGACACTCCTGTATTTCATCAGCGGAAATTCATTATTACTAGAAAAAAAGACCACTGAACGATCAGTGGTCTACGCAGATAATACTTTTCTTCCTTTACGACGACGAGCTGCTAGCACTTTACGTCCGTTCGCTGTGCTCATACGGCTGCGGAAACCATGTACTTTGCTGCGCTTACGTTTATTTGGTTGGTAAGTTCTTTTCATTATATGACACCTCCCTGAGGAATATCTGTTAAAGACAGTCTTATAAATTATAGTTAATCAACTAGGAAAATGTCAATGGTTCTCCAAATTTTCATCAAATATTCATATTGAACCTATTCACAAATTTTTTCACAGCTGTTTTATTTCGTTGTGGATAATGTATTTTTTATTTTTTTATATCCACAAATTATTTTCCCGCTTTTACACAGTATATCGTATTGTGGACAAGTTTATTCCACAAGGTATTGATTTTGTGGATAACTTTTTGAATTTCATTGCTATAGCTATCTTTTTTTGATATTATAGTTGTGTTTTCACCTTGAACAAGTTTTCCACAGTTTTAATTTATCCACAATTTGTGCATAACATGTGGACAGTTTTAATCACATGTGGGTAAACACTTGTCCACATTTGTGTTTTTTGTCGAAAACTCTATCTCGTATACAAACGACGTTTTTGGGTTTTAAAATACGTTTCGTATAAATATACATTTACATTTTGAAAGGTTGTACAATCATTGCGCAACCTTATTCTTTTACCATCTTTGTAAAGGAGGGACACCTTTGGAAAATATCTCTGATTTATGGAATAGTGCCTTGAAAGAACTAGAAAAAAAGGTGAGTAAACCAAGTTATGAAACGTGGTTGAAATCCACTAAAGCACATGCTTTGAAAAAAAATATATTAACGATTACAGCTCCAAATGAATTTGCTCGTGACTGGCTAGAATCTCATTATTCAGAACTGATTTCAGAAACACTTTATGATTTAACAGGAGCAAAACTAGAAATTCGCTTTATTATTCCCCAAAGTCAAACTGAAGAGGAGATTGACTATCCTCCTGCTAAAAAGAAGAGAATAAATGATGAATCTAGTCACTTACCACAGAGCATGTTAAATCCAAAATATACGTTTGATACATTTGTTATTGGCTCTGGGAACCGTTTTGCTCATGCAGCTTCATTAGCAGTTGCTGAAGCACCAGCCAAAGCATATAACCCGCTATTTATTTATGGGGGCGTTGGGCTTGGAAAAACACACTTAATGCACGCAATTGGCCATTATGTCATTGAGCATAATCCAAATGCCAAAGTGGTTTATTTGTCATCGGAAAAATTTACAAACGAATTTATTAACTCAATTCGAGATAATAAAGCGGTCGATTTCCGTAATAAATATCGTAATGTTGATGTCCTGCTTATAGATGATATTCAATTCCTTGCTGGAAAAGAACAAACACAAGAAGAGTTCTTCCATACATTTAATGCATTGCATGAAGAAAGTAAGCAAATCGTAATCTCAAGTGATCGACCGCCAAAAGAGATTCCAACATTAGAAGATCGCCTTCGTTCCCGTTTTGAATGGGGGCTTATTACAGATATTACGCCGCCAGATTTAGAGACGAGAATTGCAATTTTACGAAAGAAAGCGAAAGCGGAAGGCCTCGATATCCCAAACGAAGTCATGCTCTATATTGCAAATCAAATTGACTCGAACATCCGTGAATTAGAGGGTGCACTTATTCGAGTTGTTGCTTATTCATCTCTAATTAATAAAGATATAAATGCAGATTTAGCTGCTGAAGCACTTAAAGATATTATTCCAAACTCTAAACCAAAGATTATTTCTATCTATGATATTCAAAAGGCAGTTGGAGATGTTTTTCAGGTTAAATTAGAGGACTTTAAAGCAAAAAAACGTACAAAATCAGTCGCATTTCCGCGCCAAATTGCAATGTATCTATCACGTGAGTTAACAGATTCATCTTTACCTAAAATTGGGGAAGAATTTGGTGGACGTGATCATACAACCGTTATCCATGCGCACGAAAAAATTTCAAAGCTATTAAAGACTGATACGCAACTGCAAAAACAAGTTGAAGAAATCAATGATATTTTAAGGTAGTAGCTGAATAGTGTGAATAACTTTATTTGTTTTACACACAGTCTATCCACATGTAGATAGACTGTTTTTCCGTCTCTAAATACAGTTATCCACATATCCACAAGCCCTATTACTATTACTACTATTTTTTATCTTTATTAAATAAATAAAATCTTATATTTCCCGGAGGTTTTTATTATGCGTTTTACAATTCAAAAAGACTATCTTGTAAGAAGTGTACAAGATGTAATGAAAGCAGTTTCCTCTCGTACAACAATTCCCATTCTTACAGGAATTAAAGTTGTTGCAACTGAAGAAGGTGTTACGTTAACAGGAAGCGATGCTGATATTTCAATTGAATCTTTTATACCAGTTGAAGAAGATGGAAAAGAAATTGTTGAAATTGAACAATCAGGAAGTATTGTTTTACAAGCAAAATATTTTAGCGAGATCGTAAAAAAATTACCAAAAGATACAGTAGAAATTTCTGTAGAAAATCATTTTATGACAAAAATAAAATCTGGAAAATCAGAGTTTAATTTAAATGGCTTAGATTCTGCAGAATATCCATTATTACCACAAATCGAGGAGCACCATGTATTTAAGCTTCCAACAGATTTACTCAAACATATGATTCGTCAAACTGTATTTGCTGTTTCAACTTCAGAAACGCGTCCAATCTTGACAGGTGTAAACTGGAAGGTATATAACAGCGAGTTGACTTGTATTGCAACAGATAGTCACAGACTAGCACTTCGTAAAGCAAAGATTGAAGGTCATACAATTTCTGAGGAATTTCAAGCGAATGTTGTTATTCCTGGAAAAAGTTTGAATGAATTAAGTAAAATTTTAGATGAGTCTGAGGAAATGGTAGATATCGTCATTACAGAGTATCAAGTATTATTCCGAACGAAACATTTATTATTCTTCTCAAGATTATTAGAAGGAAATTACCCAGATACAACTCGATTAATTCCAGCAGAAAGTAAAACAGACATATTTGTGAATACAAAAGAGTTTTTACAAGCAATTGATCGTGCTTCTTTGCTAGCAAGAGATGGTCGCAATAATGTTGTAAAATTATCAACGTTAGAAGAGCAAATGCTAGAAATTTCTTCAAATTCACCGGAAATCGGGAAAGTAGTAGAAGAAGTTCAATGTGAAAACGTAGAAGGGGAAGAATTAAAAATTTCCTTTAGTGCAAAATATATGATGGACGCATTAAAAGCGTTAGATAGTACAGAAATTAAAATTAGTTTTACTGGAGCAATGAGACCGTTCTTAATTCGTACAGTAAATGATGATTCCATCATCCAATTAATTTTACCGGTTCGTACTTACTAAGTGAGAGTGAGGGTTGCTAGTTAAAATATGCTAGTAGCCCTTATTTGATTTTCGGGGTATTACTTTCCTAATGCTGGTTTATTTAGTACAATGAAAGAATGAACACTTTCAGAAAGTGAGAGATTTTATGAAACGTATTAAGATTTCAACAGAGTATATTACACTAGGGCAATTTTTAAAGTTAGCTGATGTAATCGATACAGGTGGCGCTGTTAAATGGTTCTTACAGGAGTATGAAGTATACGTCAATCAAGAGCCTGAGAATAGAAGAGGCAGAAAGTTATATGCAAATGATATTATTGAAATTCCGGGAAACGGAACATTTCAAGTTCAATCATAAAGGGGGAGCCCTTTGTATATTACAGAATTACAATTAAAAAATTATCGCAATTATGAATATCTAGATCTTTCCTTTGAGGATAAAGTGAATGTAATTATTGGTGAAAACGCCCAGGGGAAAACGAATTTGATGGAAGCTATTTATGTATTAGCGATGGCCAAATCTCATCGAACTTCGAACGATCGTGAACTTATCCGATGGGATGAGGATTATGGTAAAATAAAAGGTAGATTACAAAAACGAAATAGTTCTTTGTCTTTAGAATTAAATATTTCTAAAAAAGGCAAAAAGGCAAAATTAAACCAACTAGAACAACAAAAGTTGAGCCAATACATTGGTGAAATGAATGTTGTTATGTTTGCCCCAGAAGATTTAAATCTTGTAAAAGGAAGCCCTCAAGTACGAAGACGCTTTTTAGATATGGAGCTTGGACAAATAGCACCTGTCTATTTGTATGAATTAAGTCAATATCAAAAAGTGCTCACGCAGCGAAATCACTTGCTAAAAAAAATGCAAGGGAATAGTAAAAATGAGGAAACGATGTTGGATGTATTTACACTTCAACTCATTGAACATGGTACGAAAATCTTACAAAAACGTTTTGAGTTTTTGAAATTACTACAAGAATGGGCTGCTCCAATCCATCGTGGTATTAGTAGAGGATTAGAGGAGTTAGAAATAGTCTATAAACCGAGCGTAGATGTATCAGAATCAATGGATTTGTCGAAAATAAAAGAAGTATACTATGAAAGTTTTCAGTCTGTGAAACAACGTGAAATTTTCCGTGGTACAACTTTAATTGGTCCTCATCGTGATGATTTACAATTCTTCGTTAATAGTAAAAATGTTCAAGTCTTTGGTTCACAAGGACAACAACGAACAACCGCACTTTCCCTAAAGTTAGCTGAAATTGAATTGATTTATTCAGAGGTGAAAGAATACCCAATCCTCTTATTAGATGATGTATTATCAGAGTTAGATGATTATCGTCAATCGCATCTCTTAAATACAATTCAAGGAAAAGTGCAAACATTTGTGACAACGACGAGTGTCGACGGAATTGAACACGAAACATTAAAGCAAGCGAAAACAATTCATGTAAAAAGCGGCACGGTAGATTGTGAAATAGACAGAGCATAATTTCTGTTTAAATGGAAAAGTAGGTGATCTTTGTGTCAATGGAACAAAAGCAAATGCAGGAAAATTCATATGATGAAAGTCAAATACAGGTGCTTGAAGGACTAGAAGCAGTTCGAAAACGTCCTGGTATGTATATTGGATCTACAAGCGGAAAAGGTCTTCATCATCTTGTATGGGAAATTGTTGATAATAGTATTGATGAAGCATTAGCAGGATATTGTGATGAGATTAACGTTAGTATTGAAGAAGATAATAGCATTCGTGTAACGGATAATGGTCGTGGTATTCCAGTTGGTATACAGGAAAAAATGGGACGTCCTGCTGTAGAGGTTATTATGACTGTACTTCACGCTGGCGGTAAATTTGGCGGTGGCGGTTATAAGGTTTCGGGTGGTCTCCATGGCGTAGGGGCATCTGTTGTAAATGCTCTATCAACAGAGTTAGAGGTATTTGTACACCGTGAAGGTAAGATTCATTACCAAAAGTATGAACGAGGTGTTCCGGTTGCGGATTTAAAAGTAATTGGTGAAACAGATCGTACAGGGACAATAACTCGCTTTAAGCCAGATTCAGAAATTTTTAAAGAAACGACAGAATATGATTTTGATACGTTAGCAACTCGTATGCGTGAGTTAGCATTTTTAAATCGTAATATTAAATTGACAATTGAAGATAGACGTGAAAATAAGCAAAAGAAAGAGTTCCATTATGAAGGTGGGATTAAATCTTATGTTGAGCATTTAAATCGCTCGAAGCAACCGATTCACGAAGAACCTGTATATGTAGAAGGTTCGAAAGATGGAATTCAAGTTGAAGTTTCTCTTCAATACAACGAAGGCTATACAAACAATATTTATTCATTTACGAATAATATTCATACGTATGAAGGTGGTACACATGAGGTTGGCTTTAAGACTGCTTTAACGCGTGTAATAAATGATTATGGACGAAAAAACAACATCCTAAAAGATGCTGATAGTAACCTCACAGGTGAAGATGTACGTGAAGGATTAACAGCAATTGTATCTATCAAGCATCCAAACCCACAGTTTGAGGGACAAACGAAAACAAAGCTTGGAAATAGTGAAGCGAGAACGATTACAGAATCAGTTTTCTCAGAAGCATTCGAAAAGTTTTTACTTGAGAACCCAAACGTTGCCCGTAAGGTTGTAGAAAAAGGAACAATGGCAGCACGTGCACGTGTAGCAGCGAAGAAGGCGCGTGAATTAACACGTCGAAAGAGTGCGTTAGAAGTATCAAGTTTACCAGGGAAGCTTGCGGATTGTTCTTCTAAAGATCCATCAATAAGTGAGATTTATATCGTAGAGGGTGACTCTGCAGGAGGATCGGCAAAACAAGGACGTGATCGCCATTTCCAAGCAATCTTACCACTGAAAGGTAAAATTATTAACGTTGAAAAGGCGCGATTAGATAAAATTTTATCTAATGATGAAGTACGTACGATCATTACGGCAATTGGTACAAACATCGGTGGAGATTTTGATATTGAAAAAGCTCGCTATCATAAAGTTATTATTATGACAGATGCTGATGTCGATGGTGCACATATTCGTACCCTATTATTAACGTTCTTCTATCGTTATATGCGTCAAATTATTGAGCATGGCTATATTTATATCGCACAACCACCATTGTTTAAAGTGCAACAAGGGAAAAAAATTCAATATGCCTATAATGATAAAGAGCTTGAAAAGATATTAGCAGAGTTACCAGCTCAGCCAAAACCAGGCATTCAACGTTACAAAGGTCTTGGAGAAATGAACCCGACTCAGCTATGGGAAACGACAATGGATCCAGAAGTACGTTCATTACTTCAAGTTTCTCTGCAAGATGCAATTGAAGCAGATGAAACGTTTGAAATTTTAATGGGTGATAAAGTTGAACCGCGTCGAAACTTTATCCAAGAAAATGCAAAATACGTGAAAAACCTTGATATTTAAGTAAGTAATGACAGGAATCTGAGCGTTCCTGTCTTCTACGTATAAATCAATGTATGTGTAACGGAAATGTAAGAGGAGGTGCTCGTTGATGTCAGACAATCAACAACAAGCACGAATTCGAGAAATTAATATTAGCCACGAAATGCGTACTTCATTTTTAGATTACGCGATGAGTGTTATCGTATCTCGTGCACTACCAGATGTTCGTGATGGATTAAAGCCTGTGCATCGCAGGGTTTTATACGCAATGAATGATTTAGGGATTACTGCTGATAAAGCATATAAGAAATCAGCACGTATCGTTGGTGAAGTAATCGGTAAGTATCATCCGCACGGTGATTCAGCTGTTTACGAAACAATGGTACGTATGGCACAAGATTTTAGCCAACGTTATATGCTGGTTGATGGACACGGTAACTTCGGTTCTGTTGATGGAGATTCGGCTGCAGCAATGCGTTATACAGAAGCAAGAATGTCTAAGATTTCTATGGAACTATTGCGTGATATTACAAAAAACACGATAGATTACCAAGATAACTATGACGGCTCTGAAAGAGAACCGATTGTACTACCTGCACGTTTCCCTAACTTATTAGTAAATGGTACAACGGGTATAGCGGTTGGTATGGCAACAAATATTCCGCCACATCAACTGGGGGAAGTAATTGATGGCGTACTAGCATTGAGCCATAACCCTGAAATAACTATTGCAGAATTAATGGAATTTATTCCGGGACCAGATTTTCCGACGGCGGGTCTAATCTTAGGAAGAAGTGGCATTCGAAGAGCATACGAAACAGGACGAGGTTCTATTATACTTCGTGCTAAAGTTGAAATTGAAGAAAAAACCAATGGAAAACAAGCAATTATTGTAACAGAGCTACCTTATCAAGTTAACAAAGCAAGATTGATCGAGAAGATTGCGGAATTAGTTCGAGATAAGAAAATTGAAGGTATTACAGATTTACGCGATGAATCAGATCGAAATGGTATGCGCATTGTCATGGAAGTACGCCGTGATGCAAATGCAAACGTACTATTAAATAATTTATATAAACATACAGCGCTTCAAACTAGTTTCGGTATTAATATGCTGTCCCTAGTAAATGGAGAGCCACAAGTATTAAACTTAAAACAAACTTTATATTATTATTTAGAGCATCAAAAGGTAGTTATCCGTAGACGTACTGCTTATGAATTAGAGAAAGCAGAAGCGCGCGCTCATATTTTAGAGGGACTACGAATCGCATTGGATCACCTTGATGAAGTAATAACATTAATTCGTAGTTCAAAAACTGCTGATATTGCAAAACAAGGATTGATGGAACGTTTCGGTTTAAGTGAAAAACAAGCGCAAGCAATTTTAGATATGCGCTTGCAACGCTTAACAGGACTAGAACGCGAAAAAATTGAACAAGAATACCAAGACTTAATGAAGTTAATTGCTGAATTAAAAGCAATTTTAGCAGATGAAGAAAAGGTTCTTGAAATCATCCGTGAAGAATTAATGGAAGTAAAAGAACGTTTTAATGATAAAAGAAGAACAGAAATTACAATTGGTGGTATGGAAGCAATTGAAGATGAGGATTTAATCCCAGAGCAAAATATTGCTATCACACTTACTCATAATGGTTACATTAAACGATTACCCGCTTCTACGTACAAAACACAGAACCGCGGGGGACGTGGTGTACAAGGGATGGGTACGAATGATGATGACTTCGTTGAGCACTTATTGACAACGTCTACACATGATCATATTCTATTCTTCACAAACAAAGGTAAAGTATACCGTACAAAAGGATATGAAATTCCAGAGTATAGCCGTACGGCAAAAGGTATACCAATTATTAATTTGTTAGAAGTAGACAAAGGTGAGTGGGTCAATGCCATTATTCCAATTCGTGAATTTGGTGATGATCAATTCTTATTCTTTACAACAAAACAAGGTATTTCTAAGAGAACACCTCTTTCGTCGTTTGCAAATATACGTACGAATGGTTTAATTGCAATTTCTCTTCGTGAAGAGGATGAAGTAATCTCTGTACGATTAACATCTGGTGATAAGGACATTATCGTTGGAACAAGCAACGGTATGTTAATTCGTTTTAATGAGCAAGATGTGCGTTCTATGGGACGTAATGCTGCTGGTGTAAAAGCTATTACACTAGGCGATGAAGATCAAGTTGTAGGTATGGAAATTGTTGAAGAGGATATGAATGTTTTAATTGTAACAAAAAATGGTTATGGAAAACGCACACCAGTTGAGGAATATCGTCTGCAAAGCCGTGGTGGTAAAGGTCTAAAAACTTGTAATATTACAGAAAAGAACGGTAAATTAGTGGCAGTTAAATCTGTAACAGGTGAAGAAGATATTATGCTAATTACAGCTGCAGGTGTCATTATTCGTATGCCGGTTGATCAAATTTCTCAAATGGGACGTAATACACAAGGTGTTCGACTAATTCGTTTAGGTGATGAACATGAAGTTGCAACGGTAGCAAAAGCGCAAAAAGATGATGATAACGACGAGGGAAGCGAAGAAGCTTCTGAAGAATAAGAGGGGGGAGATCCCCCTCTTATTTTTTTTGGAATAGTACTTGCATAGAGAAGAGAAAGCCTATATAATAGGCAGAGTCAGCAAATGAGAGATACAAGTTATCAAAAAAACTTGTTGACGAAAATGATATATTATGTTATATTATAAAAGTCGCCGAAACGCGATATTGAACTTTGAAAACTAAACGAAACAAACAACGTGAAACGTCAATTTTTATTTTAGATGCTAGACAAACTAACTTTATTGGAGAGTTTGATCCTGGCTCAGGATGAACGCTGGCGGCGTGCCTAATACATGCAAGTCGAGCGAATGGATTAAGAGCTTGCTCTTATGAAGTTAGCGGCGGACGGGTGAGTAACACGTGGGTAACCTGCCCATAAGACTGGGATAACTCCGGGAAACCGGGGCTAATACCGGATAACATTTTGCGCTGCATGGTGCGAAATTGAAAGGCGGCTTCGGCTGTCACTTATGGATGGACCCGCGTCGCA